>CAYHAT010000011.1:0-25181 GCA_964354675.1 uncultured Actinomycetota bacterium
CCCTCCACGTTGTCCACCCCGCCGGTCACCGGCGCCGTCTGCGCCGCGTTCATCATCAGCTTGGCGGCTGTAAGCGAGCATTCCTTGCTCTCCAGGTTGGGGGGTGCGTAGGGGGGCCATTCGTTTATCCATATGTTCGGCATCTCCACCACCTTCCTCTTTCAACTCCGTTGCTTGACCCTGCTTCGGCGAGCTTTACGGTTCATTCCAATAAGCACCATATTCTTCATCTCATCTCGCGGGCCAAACCCAGACGCTCACCGCAGCAGTTGCTATGCTTTTAAATGCTTGTGAGACTACTTAAGCGGGATGGACTTATATACCTCTACCAATGCGTTCATGGCTGCCATGCGCTTCATGATGTACTTGAGGTCGCCTTGGAGCTTCATCTTGCCACCCATGATGAGCTGGATAGCGCTCTGCTGCCCGGAACATAACTGCTTCCAGGCCGTGTACTTTCCCGCCAGGGTAAAGGGGGCGTCAAGGAATGCGTCCGGCGCGATGGGGTCGAAGCCTTTCATCGTCCCCTGGTCGGGCCAGAAGCTGGCGTAGAAGACGAAGTCCTTGAAGTCGTCGACGGTCATCCCCGCCATCACCTTCGCCGCCGCCGCGATGTCCACGGAAGCGGGGTCGTCCTCCAGGGAATAACCGATCTTATTTATAATCGCTTCCACGCCGGTGCCCTTGAACTTCAGGCGGTCCTCCGGGCTGAGCATGCTCAGCATGGAGGTGAAGGCCTTCACGCCGTCTTCGTTCGCATAGTCCTGCAGCGCCAGCTCGTCCTCGCAGTCGATGATGCAGCGCATCTTGCCCTGCCAGTCTGCGATACCTACCTTCAGGTCCTCGTCCTCGCTCAGTTTCTTCTTGGCCGTCTCGAACCATTCCCGCGATCCTAGAACCATCGCTTCATCCGCCATCTTCCACACCTCCTGATAAACGATCTAGGAAAATCCTTTCCTTTCCGATCCCAAGCCCTATATGAAAGGTGGTCTCACCCCCTCTTCTCTGAAGCAACCGTGATGTGAGTTTTTAATCCGTGGTGTAGAGGTCCTCCTCCAGCATATCCGCCGCTATCTCCAGGCTGAGGATCTCGCTGCATCCGTCCATGATCAGCCCTACCCTGGCGTCCCGGAAGAGCTTCTCGATGGGCATCTCCTTGAGGATGCCGGCCCCGCCGAAGAGCTGGAGGCCGTCGTGGGCGATCTTAAAAGCCGTGTTCTTGCAGTAAACCTGGGCAGTGAAGGCGTGGGCTGTCGACTGATAGTAGGTATGGTTCTGGAAGACCTCCTCGAAGACGTTCCTGGTCGCCGCGCGCAGGAAGGCACGGGCGGTCTCGATCCCCTCGAACATCTGGTAGAGCCTGATCCTGGTCAGCTGGTGGTCGATGATGGGCTTCTTGCCCTGGATGCGTTCCTGGCAGTACTTCAGGGTCTCCTCGAAGGCCGCCCGCGCCACGCCCAGGAACATGCCGCCCATGTAGACGCTGGTGCAGCTGACGAGCATCTTCACCAGGGTGCGGCCGAACTCCGGAGCCTGTGCGAGCATGTAATGGTCGGGGACGTGCACGTTCTCGAAGATGATCTCGCCCTGGGGGTCATCCCTCATCCCGAGCTTGTCTATGGGAGGGGACACGGTGACCCCGGGGAGGGTCAGGGGGACCATACACGCGCCGATGTCCTGGGGGCTGGAGTGGGGCGGCAGGATGGGGTGCGCCAGGGCCCAGTTGGCGCAGGGACCCGATGAGGTCCAGTAGGACTTGGTGCCGTTAAGGACCCATTCATCGCCATCCCTCTCCGTCTTGAAGAACCCCTCCATCCCGTACTCCTCGGGGTGCGGGTCGTCCATGGCCGTGATGTAGTCGGAGCCGCGGTCCGGGTCCATCACCGCCCAGCAGCCGTGATACTTATCCTCTTCGTCCTCCATGAACGGCCGCACCACTTCCTCTATCGCCTCCGGGGACCCGATGAGGGCGGCGCAGATGGCCGGAAACGAGTTCACCCCTATGGCGGTGGTCAGCCCCATGCTGCCCCAGGCCAGCTCCTCGCAGAAGGTGTTGAACTCCAGGGGGCTCAGCATATCTCCCCCGTATTCCTCGGGGACCAGTACCCGGTGGTAGCCGTTCTTCTTCATCTTCCGGATGGTCTCGTAGTAGAGGGAGCCGTGCTGCGCGACCTCCCTGGCATCCATCTTGTCCAGCTTTTCCGCCGCCGGCCTCAACACCTCCTTAGCGAAGCGGTGCAGCTCGGACTTGAACATGTTGTGTTCCTTGTTCTCCCTCACCATCTTGTCGATCTCGAAATACATTGCCCCTCCTTTCATCCCCTGCCTCACGAGCGATATCTGAAAACGGTTATCTACCGGGCCTTCCTTTGATAGCGATATCAGCTGATCTTCTCTTCACTAGGAAACCGTTGTGCGGTCTTGTTGGCGCGGAATCTCTAAACCCCAACACGCCGTCGAGATGCCAGGGATGGTGATCTTGACAAGTATTCGAGCACCCGACTATAGCGATATCAGTCTTCCCCTTTTCCGCGTGCTCTAAGCAGGAATCCCCTTACCACAAAATACATAGTGCATTCGCCGAACCGATTATGTTAATATTATGACGGTGCGATCGGGAAGTCAAGGGTTGCGGGGTCTGAGGCTCGAAGTATTCCTGTAGAAGAATTACACGGCCCGCGTTGAGACCCGCGGGGAGGAGTCCGGTTGTGGCGAAGAGCAAGATAACGCCGAGGAAAGAACAGGCGCTGAAGACCCGCCAGGAGATCTTCGATACCGCCGTCGAGCTCTTCGACAAGAAGGGCTACGAGAAGGTCTCCATCAAAGAGATATGCAAGAAGGCCGGGGTCTCCACCGGAGCCTTCTACCATCACTTCAAGTCCAAGGACCAGATCCTCATGGAGGAGTTCCTGAAGACCGACGATTTCTATCGGGAGTTGGTGGAGGAGATCGCGGGCATGGATGACTACCGGGAAAAGCTCAGGGCATATACCATCTCCACCATGAGGTTCCTGGCGGATATGGGGCTAAGGCGGCTGAAGGTGACCTACCACACCC
Source organism: uncultured Actinomycetota bacterium (assembly GCA_964354675.1). Lineage (GTDB taxonomy): Bacteria > Actinomycetota > Geothermincolia > Geothermincolales > RBG-13-55-18 > SURF-21. The sequence goes on from CAYHAT010000011.1 coordinate 3,058, forward strand.
AGATCGGTCCGGATAAGAAAGCTTCATACCTGGGCAACGAAAGAAGGGCTCTCTACTCCATCATGGAGGCCCTGTACCGCGAGGGCCAGGAAGAGGGCGAGGTCCGCCGCGACCTGAGCAGCGACGAGTTAGCGCGGCTGGCCATCCATTGCTTCCGGGGGGTCATCTACGACTGGTGCCTGGCCAACGGCTCCTTCGACCTGGTGGAAGCCAGCGAGAGGATGTTCGACGTCCTGACCAACGGCGCACTTACCCGCTAGGGTCTCCGATCCATCCACGTTTCATCCCGCCTGCTCCGCTATGATCGATCGATGGGCTTGGGTAGCTGCAGGATATCGGCGAGCTCGGCGGCTGCCTGATGCAGGGCTAAGGGTGATACACCATTACCATTACTACACGTAGACAGCAGCACGACCATATCTCGCGCAGAGCTCACTCGCTGGTCCCTCTTATCCGAATCCGACGTTTTTGATTACTTACTTCAGGTAGGGATGGCCGGGGATTATAATGGGGTGGCGGGTCAGTATTGAGGGAGGGCCCGCGATCCCGTTACCGCAACGGAGTGAATCCTTACTTCTCGGACGAAAGGGGTAGTCATGGGTAAGCGAGTTCTCAGGACCAAGCTCTGCGACATGCTGGGCATCGAGTATCCCATCCTCAGCGCGGGTATGGGACCCAACCTCCTGGGTGAGGAGACGGGAGCCCCGGTGGACCTGGTGGTGGCCGTCTCCGAGGCCGGCGGCATGGGGGTGTTGGGCGCCAGTGGCTACTCCATCGACGAGATGCGCGACGCCATCCGCGAGGTCAAGTCCAGGACGGATAAGCCCTTCGGCGTGGACCTCCTGCTGCCCAAGAACCTAACGGAAATGCCGGATACCGGGGGTCCGGGAGAGGTGCCGCTGGATGAACTCCTGAAGAGCCTCCCCCAGTCCCACCAGGATTTCATCGCCAAGGTGAAGGCGGACATGGGCCTGCCGGACATGGAGATCATGGTGAAGATGAACTCCACCACCATGGTGGCCCACGAGGCGGTGCAAGTATGCATCGAGGAGAAGATCCCCCTCTTCGCCGCCGGCCTGGGCAACCCGGGCTTCATGGTGGAGGACGCCCACGCCGCCGGCGTGAAAGTGCTGGCCATCACCGGCAACACCAAGAACGCCAAGCGCATGGCCGACTCAGGCATCGACCTCCTGGTGGCCCAGGGCCACGAGGCGGGAGGCCACACCGGCAGGATCGGCACCATGGCCCTGGTGCCCGGCTGCATAGACGCCGCCTATCCGGTGCCGGTGCTGGCGGCCGGCGGCATCGGCGACGGCCGGGGACTGGCGGCGGCGCTGGCCATGGGCTGCGTGGGAGTATGGGTGGGTACGCGTTTCCTGGCCACCACCGAGGGGGGAGCCCCCGAATCCATCAAGCGACATATCGTGGAGGCCACCGACGAGGACACCCGGGTGAGCACCATGTTCACCGGCAAGACCCTGCGCTCCATCTACAGCCAGTTCATGGTGCTGTGGGAGGAATCGGGGCTGCAGCCTCTGCCCTTCCCACTGCAAATGCTCATCGCCTCGGCCCTGCTGGGCGCCTTCATCAAGACCAACAAGGACGAGTACATCGGCGGCTTCGCGGGCCAGGTCTCGGGAATAATCAAGGAGATCAAGCCCGCCGCACAGGTGCTGAACGACATGGTCGAGGAGGCAGCGGATATCCTTACCAAGAAGCTCCCCGAGAGCGTTACGGCGGAATAGATCATGGATATCCCCTATAAGCACGCAGACCCGGATGACGCTCGCCTGAGCGGGCTCTAATCAGCGACCTTCGCCTTACGCATGGGCTTGAACAGACCCTGGCTGAAGGCCGCGCGAACCAGGCCGGGGCTGAGCCGCTGCACGATCCAGAAAGCTTTCGCCATGGCTGTCACCGTGATTATGGCCTTGTTCCGTTCCACGCCGCGGAGGATGACACGAGCGCATCTCTCGGGGGGCATGCCCTTGGGAGCCATCTTCATCACTTTCTCGCGGTCCATCTTGACGAACTCGATGTTCTGGTAGATGGGCGTACGGATGAATCCCGGGCACACCACGCTGACCTTTACCCCGTAGTGCGCGCCCTCTATGCGCAGAGCGTTGGAGAGGCCTACCACGCCGTACTTGCTCGTGGTATAGGAGATCTCTCCGGGGGCGGGGGCCAGGCCCGCCAGTGAGGAGGTGTTCACGATATGCCCCGACCCCTGTTTCGCCATCAAGGGATAGGCGGCTGCCACGCCGTGAACCACGCCGTAGAGGTTGGTATCTATGACGCGGTGCCAGTCATCGTAAGAGAAATCACGGGCTTCGCCCCCTATGGCGATGCCGGCGTTGTTGAACATGTAGTCCAGGCGCCCATGCTCGGAGACAGTATCGTCCACGAGTTTCTTCACCGCTTCGAAATCGATAACGTCGAGCGCCATGCCTTTAACCTTGTAACCTTTAGCCTTCAGCGAACTGACGGCTTCCTCGAGTAGAGCCGCATTCACGTCCGCCAGGGTGACCAGCGCGCCGCGACTCGCCATCTCCTCGCCGAGCGCCCCCCCTATACCCGAGGCTCCCCCGGTTACGATCGCCGTCTTCCCTTCAAAGATATCCATCGATGCCCCCTCCTACCCTGTAACTCCTGCCTTGAGAGGCGTGCCGGCAGAATACGTTCTACGGATATTTCTTCGACCGATCAGCACAAGGCCTTCAGCAGCGCGTTATAATCTATGACAGCTGTTGGGGCAACCATAAGGAGATAGCATGGACGAAGTCTTGATCTACATCGGCTCGGCTCTGGCCATCGTCTGGGGGGCAGCCCACCTCTTCGCCACCAAGCCGGTGGTGAGCGGTTTCGGGGATATCTCGAGGGATAATCGCCTGATCATCACCCAGGAATGGATAGCGGAGGGTATCGCTATATGCTTCACAGGTCTTCTCGCGCTCCTGGTCACCGCCCTCGAGGGGGTTGCTAACCCCGCTTCCCTTATCGTCTACCGGGTGTCAGCGGGTTTTCTTATCGTGATCGCGGTATTGACCGCGGCCACCGGCGCGCGGACTCCCATCGTACCTTTCAAGATCTGCCCGTTCCTGCTCACCGCGGTGGCTGTTTTCCTCCTCCTGGGGAGTTTTCTCTAAGATGGAGATCCGGAGAGCTCTTCGCGGAGATGCCGCGGACCTGGTCAGGCTGAGGAGCCTGATGCTCGAGCAGGTCAACGGCGGGCTACCGTCCCCACAAGACCTGAAGGTCATGGAGCTTCGGCTTCAGCCATGAGGTCATCGTGTGCCCGGAGATGAGGCTGTACGATAAGGACCTCGTCGAGCTGGACCTGTAACCCTGTTCTGCGCCGACCATAAAGGGGCCGGACCGGGGGTCTTCCCCGGCCCGGGCTTTGGAGTGAGTCCTTTGATTGCGAGATTTATGATGTTCCTTACACCACGATCGTTCCATATCTCTACGGGAAGAGGGACTCAGGTGCGCCGGGGATGTCGCCGTACTGCAGCCCGGTCCCCATATCGGCGTAGGTCCACTTGCCGTTAACCTTATGGTAGTACACGTTATCACCCTGACCTGACGTGGGGCCGTTGGGCACAACGGATACCCTCGCCCAGTCCCCGTCTATTACTATCTCTCCCACGTGGAAATCGTCCCCTGCCACCTGCTCTCCCAGTGCCTCCAGTTGTTCCCGGTCGCTGGGGACGGTGATCTCTTCCCCCACATCCTCCTCATCTTCCTCGACCGCTTCGTCTCCTGCCTCAGCCTCCGCCAACTCCCGCTCCAGGACGTCTATCTGCTTCTCCTGTTGGCTCACCTGCTCCTCGAGCGCATCCACCTTATCTTCCAGCGCTTTTTTGTCTACATCGTCTCCCCCGCGCGCGACCACCACGACGAGAGCGATGACCGCTCCTACCAGCAACACGGCGCAGGCGACCGCGACGGCCATCCATATCGATCTACCCTTATCGTTCATCCCCTTCTCCTTCCATCCCGGGCTCATGTCTTTCATATACCCTTCAACGTCTCCATCGCCCCCATATCTACAAGTGTCATGGAAACCGCCGGGTACGCACGTCCTTACATGATCTCGCTCTGCTGGCTCCAAACGCCATCTAATAGACTAGGGGGAGAGTAGGAAGGGCCCGGCAGGTGGTCAGCGCGCTTCACGTGCTCCAGCACAGACCATCAGCGTATCACCATGAAGGTGGCCATGCTCGTGGCTATAAGGTTGCCGGCGTCGTCACGGACTTCCGCTTCCGAGACCGCGATATCCACGTCCTCCTGAAGGACCTTGCCCGTGCCGGTGAGCTTACCCTGGCCTGCCGGGGCAACGAAATTCGCCTTCATCTCAACCGTAACCACCCGCCGGGAGCCCCGGGGGATGAGAGTGGCCATGGCCACGCCGGACGATGCGTCGGCCAGGGCGAAGATGACCCCGGGGTGGACCGTGCCCTTCTCGTCGCAGTGATGGGATCCCGCCTCGATCCTCAGCCGTGCTTCACCGGGATCCAGCCCCACCACCTCCATGCCCAGGAGCTCGTAGAAGGGCGAGTGCTTCACCCGGTCCTCGACGATCTTCTTGAACCATTCCTCTTCCTCGGCGTTCCTGGCGCCCCAGAAGTAAGCTTTTACGGGTTCGGAAGGAGCCTCGTTCTTATCTCTTGCGCCTTTGCCCACAGCTCATGCCTCCGTCAATACTGGAAAGCTAGGCCACTTCTTCGGGAGGGTCGAGATCCTTGCGTCCCTGCTCACAGTTCAAGCCTCCGTCTGCGCAACCCGATCACATTCCTCTTGCCCTTCACCCGTTGAGACTGCGGTAGCCCAGGGCGTGCTCGGCCTGCATCATCTTGTGTATCTCCGTGGTACCTTCGTAGAGGAGGGGCGCCCGTGCGTTGCGGAAGAGCCTCTCCACCGGGTATTCGGCGGAGTAGCCGTAGGCGCCGTGGATCTGTATGGCCATGTGGGCAGCCTGGAAGGAGCACTCCGTAGCATGCCACTTGGCAAGGGAGGTCTCGCGGGTGTTCCTGACTCCCCTGTCCTTGAGCCATGCCGCTTGCAGCACCAGCAGGCGTGAGGTCTCCAGCCCCCTCACCATCTCCGCGATCATGTCCTGCACGAACTGGTAGCGGCCGATGGGTAGGCCGAAGGTCGCCCTTTCGTTGGCGTACTTCACCGAGGCGTCCAGGGCGGCGCAGATGGTGCCCAACGCCCCCGCCGCCACGGTGAAGCGCCCCATGTCCAGGGCGTACATGGCGATCTTGAAGCCGTCTCCTTCTTCCCCCAGGCGGTTCTCCACGGAGACTTCCACATCGGAGAGGAATATCTCCCCGGTGGAGCCCGCCCACACCCCCAGCTTGTGCGCGATATCCCTGGTCTCTATGCCCGGCATAGAGCGGTCCAGCAGGAAGGCGGAGATGCCCCGGTGCCCGGCCTCCCTGTCCGTCTTGGCGAAGACCAGGAAATGGTCGGCCACGTTAGCGTAGGAGATCCATTCCTTCTGGCCGTTGAGGATGTAGCGGTCGCCCTCGCGTCGGGCGGTGGATTCCATGGCCGCGACGTCCGAGCCGGCATTAGGCTCGGTGAGCCCGAAGCAGGCGAGCTTATCTCCCTTGGCCTGAGGGACGAGGTACTTCCTTTTCTGCTCCTCGTTCCCGAACGCGAGCAGGGTGAGCGAGTTGAGGGCCAAGTGCACGGAGAGCAAGGTGCGGAATCCCCCATCTCCCCTCTCGACCTCCTCGCAGATGAGCGCGGTGGAAACGAAGTCCAGGCCTTGACCACCGTACTCTTCCGGTATCGCGGCGCCCAGCATGCCCTGCCCGGCCATGCCGTGGATGATGTCCATATCCAGGGTATGCGACTGGTCGAGCTCGGTTATCCTGGGCAATATCTCGCGGTCTGTGAACTCCGCCGTCGAAGCCTGTACCATCTTCTGTTCCGGCGTCAGCTCGAAGTTGATCCCGCCTTGCTGCCGGGTCTGCGACATCGCTGTCCCCTTTCCATCCGCCTCACATTATCTCCTCGAAGAGGTCTTCTTCCTTGTCCAGGAGCGCTCTGAGTCCGGCTCCGCACTCCTCGCTGCAGACCATGAAGATGAGGTCCCAACCCTCCAGCTTGGCCTGCGAGCCGTCTGCAGTGACCATGCACTCGAGCTCCCTGCCCTGTACGGGCAGGTGAACGGTCATCGTCCTGCCCACCGCTCCCGGGTATTCCAATCCCTCCTTGAGCTTCACGCCCAGGCCGTAGACATCAGCATCCGAACGCATCTTCTTCTCGCAGTATGCGCACTTGTAGGCCTCGCCGCCCATGGCACTTCTCCTCTCTACCAGCGGGGTCGATCCCCGGCGCTCGACGTTCAGCTCCGCTGAGCCATCGCTTCACGTCGGGTGTTTATCCCATTCGCTATTCCCAGCCATACAGGCGGGCAGCCGCTCCGCCCAGAACGATATCCATCTCCTCTGTCGAGAAGCCGATGCCCGAGGGGCTGTGTGGCTCCCGAAACGCCGCCACCCAGTCCTTGGGCCAGACCACGAAGTTGTTCATAGACCCATCCGTACCGAACATCACCCTCCATGGCCCCAGCATGTCGATGGCCACCCGCAGCGGGCGATAGAGGTGATCCGGGTTGCCGGCGAACTCCGCCTCCCAGCCCGAGAAATCCACGTAGAGGTTGGGTTTGGAGACGGCCATGTCCACCGCCTCCGCCCACCAGCCGTGACCGCAGTGGGCGATGATGATCTTCAGCTCGGGGAAGTCCGCGGCCACCGCGTCGATGAAGCAGGGCTGGGAGAACATGGGTTTGAGGGGAGCGGGCTCGGTGCCGGAATGGATGAGCACCGGCACCCCCATTTCTCTAGCCGTTTCGTAGAATGGGTAGCAGGCGGGGTCGTGGGGATAGAAGCCGGTGGTGGGATGGAGCTTGAGTCCTATCATGCCCCATTCCTCGATCCCTCTGCGGAAGAGATCCAGCGCTCCCCTGCGCCTGGGGTCCACCCCGAGATAAGAGAAGAGCCTCCCCGCGTGCTTCTCGGTGAAGCCGGCGTAGAGCCGGTTCTTCTCCTCGATAGTGATAGTCCTCCTGTCTCCCACTGCGGGCTCGTCGCCCCCGAGACCGAAGTCCAGCGGCAGGAGCACCGCGCGGTCCATCCCCGCCTCGTCCATCCAGGCAACGAGTTTGTCCGCTCCCGGATCGTTCAACGTCTCCATGGCACTGTTGTACAGCTCGACGGGGTCGCCCGGCTGTCCGCTCTCCTTGGCGAAGAGGGCCGCTCCCATCCTTGCGCAGCCGAGGAAGAACTCCTCGGGATCGCTCCCCTCGAAGAAAACGTGGACATGACCGTCGACGATCATGGAAATCCTCCTTTGCTCGCGCCTCTATCCCACCCGATTATCATACCTGAAAGCGGCTGGAGAGGCTGCATGAACCGAGCCGGTATCGACCCTTACGCGTTGGTCCTTAACGCTCGTCTCGTATATGATTGAAGCCGGCTGGGCAAAGCTACGACAAGGCAGTAAGGAGGGATCTTTATGGAGACCGGTAAGGCCTTGAAGGAAGTCGACCAGGTGGAGATACTCTCCCTCGCAGACAACTACAACGACCTCGTCTCCATGGACTCCAACGAGATAGTCACGCGAGCCATCCCCGTAAAGGACATGGAGGTAAAGGGCTCCGTTTTGGCCGAGCACGGTTTTTCCGCCGTGGTAAAGACCGCCTCCGGGGAGGAGACGCACGAGGTGTTCTTCGACTTCGGCCTCTCGGACGTGGCTGTTCCTTACAATGCGGACAAGCTCGGGGTGGACCTCTCCGGGTTGGAAGCGGCGGTGCTCTCTCACGGCCATATGGATCATTTCGGCGCACTCATACCGATGATCGAAGCCATCCCCGTAAAGCCCGTACCCTTCTACTTGCACCCCGCCGCGTTCAAAGAGAACCGCTACCTGAAAGTGGGTGATATAAGGATCAAGTTTCCTCCCGCGGACCGTGCCGCATGGGAACAAGCTGGGGCCGATATCATCGAGAGCGCGGGGCCGAGATTACTGGCAGGCGACACGGTGCTCTTCCTGGGGGAGATCGAGAGGCTCACCGATTTCGAGAAGGGCATGCCCAACGCTTACTTCGAGAAGGGCGGGGAGGAGTCATGGGATCCCATAGAGGAGGATACGGGCATCGCTGTGCACCTGCGCGGCAAGGGGCTGGTGATCCTTTCCGGATGCTCCCATTCCGGCATCGTGAACACGGTGGCCTATGCCAGGAAGGTGACCGGGGTGGACAGGGTACACGTGGTCATGGGGGGTTTCCACCTCACCGGCCCCGCCTTCGAGCCTATCGTCGACAAGACCATCGAAGGCCTGCGGGCCTTCGATCCCGATTACATCGTGCCCACCCACTGCACGGGGCGCAAAGCGGTCATGGCATTCGAGGCAGCCATGCCAGACAAGTTCATCCTCAACATGGCCGGCACGCGCCTCACCTTCCGCGCTTGACCAAGAGCCGGGGCTAGACACAATTGGGAAAAACCTGGAACGTGCCTGCCAATCGTCACATGTCATTGCGACCGTAAGCGAATCATCCCCTATTACCCAGCGTTTTCCTTATCCTGAGGTACCGGTTCTATGACCACCTCGCAACGTCTCTATCATCAGCATGGGCTTTCTTAAAAACACGTGCAGTGTTGAGGTTGCCACGTCGCCGCAGGCGGCTCCTCTCAATGACGCCACATAAGGGCTCCCTATCAATGTTCTGCAAGCCTTTGGGATAGATAGTTCAGGATCAGGTCCTCTATCTTCCCGCTCACACTTCTTATGCTCCGCAGCTCGCCTCTCCCCGCCACCTCGACGATGGACTCCTTTAGGTTCTGGATATTCATCCCCGCCCAATGCATCGCGGTCCATGACCTTCCCGTCACCATGAGCAGATAAGCTTCGTTCAGCAGTTTCTCGGCGATGCGGTAGTTCTCGGCGCGGTAGTCGCCCGGGATGAAACGTTCGATCCTGAAGGGCATCCCGTATTCCTTGCAGAGGTCGAGGAACTTACGGGTGATCCTCATGTTGTAGCTGTCCTTCGCCATGTAAGCACCCTTATATGACCCGGGCTCATAAGTGAAGCGGTACAACTCCTCGTACTTGCGCACGAGCTCAGGGCGACTCTCTTTCACATGCTTGAGGAACCACAAGGCCTGCTGGTCCCGCATGGTCATCGCCCCGCCGAAGATCACGTAGTCCGCTCCGGCCTCTCTTGCGTTCCGCACTACCGCCTCCAGGTCCTCATCGGAATCGCTGAGATAGGGAACGACGGGGATGAGCAACACCCCTGCCTGGATATGCTGCGTCCTGTCCTTGATGGTCTTGACCACATCGAACCTGGCCAGGGGAGACGGGCTCTTCGGTTCGAGGAACCTGGCTACACCAGGGTCAGCGGAGGTGATGGTCACGGAGACGCAGCACCAGTTGTTACGCCCCACTTCTTCAAGCAGGTCCAGGTCGCGCAGGACCAACCGGGACTTGGTGAGGATATGGACGGCATAGGAGTGTTTCTCCAGGACCTCCACGCAACGCCGGGTGCTCTCGAACCTGGCCTCGGCGTGATGGTAGGGATCGGAGGCGCCGGACATGGCCACCACATCCGGCAGCAGGGTGCGGGCACGGGAGAGACGCCTGTCCAGCATATCCGCCGGGTCCTTCTTCACGATGATGTCGTTCTCGAAGTCGCTGGGCAGGCGATACCTCTCGCTGCGGGAGTCGCAGTAGATGCAGCCGAACTGGCAGCCCTGGTAGGGATTGACGCCGTAGCGGTCCCAGAACCAGCTGTCGATGAACTTGCGTACGATGAGGATGGACTTGAATTCCCTCTCGGTATAGGTGGTCATGAGGTTTGGTTATCTTCGGATCAACCCAACCTGGCCCTAATCTGCCTAGATCGCACGGTTGGGGTCCCTCCAATCTCCCTTCACCAGGACCTTGCCTTCCGGGGTGGTGAGGGTGCTGAAATCGCTCCCGATGGTAAAAGACTGGCCGTCGTTGACGTTGATGGTCATGGACCCGGCATCGATGGTATAGCTTAGATCCATGTTTCCAACCCCGTAGCCGGTATTGCAGGTACCGTCCTCATAGAAGGTGATTCCGAATCTATCCTCACTCCGGCCTGGATCATATACCCAATCCCCGGCTATGCGCTCATAAATGGCCTGCTCGCCTTCGTTTCCTTGATCTTGGTCTTCCGTATCTAAATCGTTCTTGTTACGTTCCGCATCCTGATCCAGTATCGCCTTCAGTTGGTCGTCCAATTTCTTTATCTCTGCCTTGAGCCTGTCTTTTTCCGACTCCGAGGTGGCATTCAAATACTCGGTATTCAGGTCGTCCCATTTCTTGAGCATGTCAAAGAACTCCTTGTTGCTCACTCCCGTGCTCCTGCTGTAGCTGTTACCGTAATCGTCCACAAGCTCGGCGTACGAAGTATCGAAATAGAGGGTCCCTCCCGCATCGAGGGTCAGCGTCATAGAGGATCGGTCCGCCGTATAATAGCCTTCCTCGTAGGGAGTACCGTAAGCGAAGATGTAGATACCGTCGTCGTAGAGCGCCAGCACGTCTCCTGCATCGTCCGCGTTCCTGTATAGTCCGGAGATCGAGGCATAGATATCGTCCCCGCCATACCAGTCATCCTCGCCGCTGTAGTAGTCCTCCTCGCCGCTGTAGCTATCATGACTATCGCTCTCTTGCTCATCAGAGTAACCCCTGGTCCATATACTTGACCCGCCCTTACTGCTACACCCGATGACGATAAGAGAAGACACCAACAAGAGGATGGTTGAGACAACGAGGATCCTTCTCATGATCTACCCCCCCAAGTAACAGCCGCGTTGACCCTTATCCTATTATGCCACATTGCCGCTTGGTTTTTGGCAAAGCAGGCGCTCGCGAAAGATCAGGACAGGACGGCGCCGCGGGCAGCGGAGCTCACCGTTTTCACGTAACGTCGCATGAAACCAGGGGGCACCTCGCGTTCGATATGCGGGCGTTCCTCGAGACGAGATGAGATCTCATCCTCGGTCAGCCTGACCTCCAGCAGGCGCCCCGGGATGTCTATGCTTATCTCGTCGCCATCGCGCAGGGCGGCGATAGGCCCGCCCGCCGCGGCTTCGGGGGACACGTGCCCGATGCACGGTCCCGAGGTGGCTCCCGAGAACCGGCCGTCAGTGATCAGGGCCACGCGCGAAAACCCGTGCAGCTCCAGGCCCATGGTCACGGCCAGGGTCTCCGGCATCCCCGGCCCTCCCCTGGGACCTTCGTTACGGATCACCACCGCCTCTCCTTCCGAGAGGGTCCCTTCGCGCAGGGCAGCCAGGCTATCCGCCTCCGACTCGAAGACCCGCGCGGGTCCCGTGAAGCGCAGCATATCCGGGGACACCGCCGACTGCTTCACCACCGCCCCTTCCGGTGCCAGGTTGCCGAAAAGCACCACCGTTCCCCCCTCCGGGAAAAAGGGGTCTTCGCGGGTCCGGATGACCTGGCCGTCCTTCACCTCGGACGCCTCCACCACCTCGGCCAGGGTCTGGCCCATGACGTTGAGGGCATCCAGATGCAGGTCGCCTGCGAGCATCTTCATCACCGCCGGCACCCCTCCAGCCCGGTAGAGGTCCTGAATGCCGTGGGGACCGTTGGGTGCGATGGAACACAGGGTGGGTATGCGCCGATTGAAGTCGTTGAAACGGGAAAGAGGGAGCTCGAACCCCAGCTCGTGAGCGATGGCCGGGAGATGCAAGGCGGAGTTGGTGGAGCCCCCTATGGCCAGGTCGACCATGAGGGCGTTCTCCACCGCCTTTTCGTCGAGGATCCTGCGCACGCCCAGGCCTTCCTCGACCATATCCACTATGCGCTTGCCCGCCCGGCGTGCGAACAACAACTTATCCGAGAAGTAGGCGGGCACGTTGGCCGAGCCTGGTATGGTAAGGCCCATGGCCTCGGCCAGGCACTGGAAGGTGTTCGCGGTGCCCATGAGTTCGCAGGAGCCGCAGGTGGCGCAGGTGGCCGTCCCCAGTTTATCCAACAGGTCGGGGTAGTCTTTGTGGAAGATACTGCCCGTACTGCGAGGCGAGAACCTTATCTGAAAAGCTCCAGGTCCCCCGGTGAGCATGATGGTGGGCAGGTCCAGGCGCGCTGCCGCCATGATCATACCGGGGATGATCTTGTCGCAGCTCGCGATGATGACCATGCCGTCGAAGAGCATGCTGCGCACGTGCGTCTCCACTATATCCGCGATGAGTTCCCGCTGGGGCAGCACGAAGCGCATGCCCTCGTTTCCCTCGGTGAAGCCGTCGCAGGGAGCGGGTACGTTGAACTCGAAGGGGATCCCTCCCGCCGCGTGCACCCCCTCCTTGACCCGTTCCGCCAGTCCGCGCAGGTGCATGTGCCCGGGGTTCATCTCGGTATGGGAGTTCGCGACGGCGATGATGGGCTTCCCTTTCAGCTCCTCGATCTCCACGCCCAGACCCTGCATGATGGCCAGGCGGGCGACGCTTACCGGGAAATCACTCTGGTCGAATATGGGTCGGCTTTTAGGCTTGGCCATGGCTTACCTCCTTAGGGTTATGCCGGGGGTAGCGATCTCATGCCTGCATGCCACGGGTCACTAGAAGATATGGTAGGCCTTGATATCCTTCACGCGTTCCAGGATCGATGGCATGACCTCTCCGGTCTTCCCGATGATCCCGACATCCACGATGTCCGGGAAGCAGTATCCCGTCGCGTTTATCTCGATGATCTTCGCGCCGGTTTTCTTAGCATGTTCGGGGATGTACGCAGCTGGGTAGACCATCCCCGAGGTCCCCAGGATGAGCAGCGCATCGGAGTCCCTGGCCTCGCTCATGGCCTCGCCCATATCCTGCACTGGTTCACCGAAACCCACTACGTCCAGCCTGCAAGCGCCGCCGCATGGGCATTTGGATACGAGCCTGATTATCCCTTGCAGGTCACCCTTCCGCATAAAGCTCACCAGCTCACCACCCATGGTAAAGAGTTCTTCTCGTCCGAGCTGTATCTTGTTGCCGCAAACCATGCATACCAGGCGGAAGAGGTTGCCGTGCACCTCGATTACCCTTGAGTTACCCCCTTCACGGTGCAGGTTGTCGATGTTCTGGGTGATGACCGAGCGGAGGATCCCCATCCTCTCAAGCTCACCCAAGGCATAGTGCCCGGGGTTCGGGTGTGCCTTCTCCAATACCACGACCATCTCGGAGACGAAATCCACGGCCGCCTGGGGGATGCCAGCCCCGCTGAACATCGAGGTGAAGATATCCCCGCCTCCAAGTTCCAGTGGGTCGAAACGGTCCCAGAGACCTCCCGGATCACGAAAGGTAGGTATCCCGCTCTCGGCGGAGACTCCCGCGCCAGAGAAAGCCACCAGGTTTCTGGCCTTGCCGATGATCGAGGCCGCTTCGTCTATCTGATGCTCTACTTCCATCGCGATCACCCCGGTAACCAGATCAAGTGACGCCGCAAGGAAACGCCGACAGGAATATGATAGCACGAGGACAATGGCAATAAGCCATGCCGCCGGTCACCCTTCTTTGTTTGGTGGAGCATATGCGCGGAAGACCATCAAGCACGGCCGAAGCACTAACTCGCACTCCTGGGCCGCATTCTTCGCTTCCCTCGATACGATCGTGCGCTATATTATAGAAAGGCCCGGGATGTATGGCGTAGGAAGGAGGGAGGGGAAGTGCTGGAAGTAATAAAAGCTGCGAGCGGTAACGAAGATGAGATCTTCAAGCTCATCCGGGAGCTGGCGGACGCCGTGGGGTTTGCCGAACAGGCACCTCTAATCGACATAGGGATCTGGTCAAAAACCCTCAAAAAGATGCTGGCCTCACCCGACTGGGCTTTTCTCCTCGCCCTGGAGGACGGTGAGGCGATAGGCCTGGTGCTCTTTTTCGTGAGACCAACCCTCACCACCGGGATGAACCGGGCCACCATCACCGAGATGGTAGTCACGGAAGAGGCCAGGGGAAAGGGAGTGGGGCGTGAGTTGATAGAGGAAGCCAGGAGGCAGGCCCTGAAGATGGGGTGCTCCATCCTCGCCGTATCCACCGAACTGGATAACGCGGGGGCAACGGGCTTCTACAGGAAGATGGGTTTCACCCAGGAACGCACCTACTTCGAGGCTCGCCTCTGAACCGTGGAGCTTGGCTCAAGGTGGGTGACCAGAGATTAGGTGTGACGAGCGGAAGCAGCGCGGGAAATAGTGAAGAATGTCCCGAAAGGGTGCTGCGCCGGGAGAAGATCGATGGCTGCATCCGATGGGCGATGAAAAGGAGGTAGTGGAATGGCGAATAACAGGTTCTCAAAGAAGGAGGCGGTCAAGTTCGGCTGGGAGGCGATGAAGGGCAATCTGGTTTTCTTCATCCTGTTCCTCCTCGTCGCCTGGGTCGTATCGGGAGGCGTAAACTTCCTCGGTAATCCCTATTGGGGGCCCGATATCTTTTTCTTCTCCTTTTTCTTCAACCTGCTCAGCGCGGTCGTCTCCATCTTCATCGCCATGGCCGTGATCAAGATCGGCTTGCGCTTGAGCGCGGCGGCAGGTGAGACCGCCGAAGTATCCGACGCCTGGTCCGCCTATCCCTTCTTCCTGAACTACCTGGTGGGGTCCATCCTATACGGGTTGATCATTATCGGAGGCCTTATCCTGCTCATCGTCCCTGGGATCATCTGGGGCATCAAGTACTCTATGTTCGGTTACCTGATCATCGACAAGGAGATAGGCCCGGTGGAAGCCCTGAAGAAGAGCGGGGAGATCACCAAGGGCTTCAAGTGGGACCTCTTCCTCCTTGGCTTGCTGTTCCTGGGGATCACCATCCTGGGCGCCCTGGTTTGCGGGGTAGGCCTCTTCGCCGCTATCCCCACCGTCCTGGTCGCCCATGCGTATGTCTACCGCAAACTGGCCTATGGAGCCGCCGTGGAGGAGGCACCACCGGCCCCGCAGGACGCACAGCAGGAATAGCGGATCGGGTCTCCGCAACCGGCGCCGCCTCGCCTCGGAAACCAGGGGGGCTGGTCACTGTGTTCATGCTGAGGGCAGGCAGACCGGCCGAGAGAAGCAGGATACGCGGATCCAGGTCCTGGGGTCACATTATGAGGACCTGGCCCTGAAGAGGCAGTTGCCGGCAATGGAAGGAAAGTGAGGAGAGAGATGCCCCGGGAGACGGGAGAATACCGGTGGGATGCGGCTGACTACCGCGATTCCTCCTCCCAGCAGAAGAAGTGGGGGCGCGAGCTGCTCTCGAAGCTCCGGCTCGCCGGCGATGAGCGGGTCCTGGATATCGGATGCGGAGACGGGAAACTCACCGTCGAGATAGCGGAGCTGGTGCCCTCGGGACACGTAATGGGCATTGACAGCTCCCCCGAGATGATAGGGTTCGCCCGCGACGCCTTCCCGCATGAGGCCTACCCCAATCTCTCCTGGGAGGTGATGGATGCGCGGGAGCTCGATCTCGAGGATGAGTTCGACGTGGTATTCTCCAACGCTGTCCTGCACTGGATCTTCGACCAACCCCTCGTCCTGCGGGGGGTGAAGGGAAGCCTCAAACCGGGTGGGAGGGTACTCTTTCAGATGGGGGGCAGGGGTAACGCTGCCAGCGTGGTCCAGGTATTGGCCTCCTTGCTCTCCCGCGAGGAGTGGGGCAGGTATTTTCACGACTTCACCGTGCCATACCGTTTCTGCGCTCCCGAGGAGTACACGCAATGGCTAAAGGAAGCCGGTTTGGAGCCTATCCGGGCCGAGCTGGTGACCAAGGATATGACCCACGCAGGGCCTGAGGGCCTGGCAGCCTGGATACGCACTACCTGGCTGCCCTTCACGCAGCGTATACCCGAGGAGCTGCGCAATAGCTTCATATCGGAGATGGTCGATGGTTATCTCGGGCTCTTCCCGCCCGACGAGGAGGGGTTGGTCCACATCGATGCCGTCCGGCTGGAGGTAGAGGCGGAGAACCCATGCTGATCAGACGTATGTATGGGGTCGTATCTTCGATCTCCGGTTTACCTATAGTTTCTGATCTGTGTGATCTATGTGGTTCATAAACCGAAGATCGAAGATACGACCCCATTATATCCCTGTGTTGGTACTATGACCCCAAAGGTGAAGCGCCGGCGTTGCCGGCGCTTCGTCTGGGTCGATATGGGTTCCACCCTTTGCGGGGAGATCGAGGCCTTTGAATAATAAAGATGATGGATGAATACCGAGGTATGATATCCAGGCCTCAACTGATCCCACAGCTTACCAGTCCTAGCTCCTCCTTCTTCCACCAGCGGTTCTTGCCAGCGCCAGAATAAGGCCGCACACCGAACTTCTGGTCCTTGGGGGTTACCTGCATCGTCGAGACGCCGCTGAACTGCTCTACCATGTACAGGTAGTCGTTTTCCGGCATCGCCTCAAGTTGATCGATCCTCTTCAATGCGTTCAGGGCGCAGATCTTCATGGGAGTATCTAGAAGAAAATTAGCCGCGGCCTCCCAACCGATCTTATCCGCGTCGAGATGCTGGTAGATCTCGACCAACATGTCCGAGAAGATATGGAACAGCGCCTGCCCCTTGATCTTCTGCTCGTACATCGCCACGTATTCGGGCGTGAAGTCCTCGAAGGGGGTGTCGAACAGCGTGAAAATACGGTCCGGGAGGCTTATGCCCTTCTCGACCAAGTGCTGCTCCAACCGCTTCACGAAGAAGCTCTTGTATTTTCCTACTTTGCGTTCGCACTTCTTGACGGCTTCTTCGATCGTCTCCACTTTCTCACCTCCTTCACACAAAATAAAGTACGTAGATGACTGCCACGACGAGGAAGCTCGTCAGATAAAGAAACCCCTCGCTCTCCACCATGTCCTTCATCCTGAACACCTCTCATCACCCCTTTCCTTTTGTCTCCTCGAAGCGGATGAACCGCCTCTGCTTGCCTGCTTATAGACTAAAGCCTGCTATACAAAACGCCTAGATTTTTCTGGGAAACGCCAGGGGGCGCTTTAGTGACCCCGGGTCAACGGAAAACCACACCTGGGGAATGGGACGATCCTGATGTTCAACGGCGGAAACAGGGGGGTGAATGGGACTGCATGTTCCGGGATACGGCAAAGCCCTATATTGGTTCGCCGCTAAACGGTTTGAAGGAAATTGTATACCGTTTGGTAATAACCGCCGGTCGCCGTAACCGACTCAGCGATAGAATAACGCGCTATCTGCAGGAATCCCTGGTTCGGCCGGCCCTTCCCCGGGTTACTGCCGGTGCTCCAGAAATAAGGTTCTTCTCCGAGGAGTGTGGGTAGGAGTGTGAGAATGGTAGCTACCTTTGGGCAACACTTTGGGGT
Organism: uncultured Actinomycetota bacterium; assembly: GCA_964354675.1. Taxonomy (GTDB): domain Bacteria; phylum Actinomycetota; class Geothermincolia; order Geothermincolales; family RBG-13-55-18; genus SURF-21. The sequence continues at coordinate 20,409 of CAYHAT010000011.1, forward strand.
CAGACCTCAAAAATTGCCTCTCATGTTTGCGACGATTAACATAACTGCAGCGGGTGGAGAGGCAGATTTTTGAGGTCTGACCCCAAAGTGTTGCCCGGTTATCATCTCCCGCTACCCACACTTCTCGGAGAAGAACCAGAAATAAAGACACCGGGCAGATATGACGATGCAATACCTGGAATCTTCGTCGGACACGAAAACTCAGGCTGGCACGGATATGAAAGGGGATTCTGATGCATGAGGCCAACCTTCGGGAGCATGCCTTGTTCACGAGGCCGAGGGAAAAACTCTATTCCATGCCTCGCTGCAGGGAATGCGGATTGCCAGTGACCCTGCGCCTGCTCTTCAGATGGAGGGACGAAGGGGTAATAACGTTGCGCTGGTTCTCACCGGACTTCCGTTTTGTGGTTCTTTACCAGGAACTACTCAACCGCATCTTCGACGTCCTGGAAAAGCAGTTCGGGAAGGAAGAGGTCGACGAGATCGCCTGGGAGGCCGAAAAAGGGTCGGCAAGCGAATACGTGGCCATGATATTCCTCTCCAACAAGCTATGGCTGAAGCCGTTCTCGTTCCTCATACGCTATACAAGACTGCTTAACATCCTGTTGGAACAGAACTCAGCCCTGCTCGGTTATGGAGCAGTGCAGGTGATAGAGACAAAAGTCCCCAACGCGCGCATATTCATCCGCAACCCCTATCGCCTCTCGCTCTTCCGCGCCGATGCCGACGGTGTATACGAAGTCGCCCGGGAGAGAAGGATGAAGATCGCCGTAGAGGATATCTCTCCCGAGGAGGGGGTCTATTATTTCGTGGGCAAGACGCCCGACATGCAGCGCATACCAAACCTCTTCCATGCTTACCGCATCAAGCCGAAACCCGTCCAGGGTGTCTCGAAACCCCTGGAAGTATCGCGTTGTCCAAGGTGCGGGGTCCCCAAGCCCGTAAGCTACTACCTCTGGGATGAGCGGCTGGGTATCATCGTGAGCAGCCTCTCCGGTCGAAGGATAATCCTCTGGCCGGACTACGCCCTCGAGAAGATGCTCAAAGCCTTCGAGGATGCGCTTGGCGATGAGGCCAAGGCTATCCTGTTCGATATCACCAGGGAGTTCTGGATAGACCTGATACGCTCGAAAGGGGTGGGCCTCTCTCCGGATGAGCAGGTAACGTTTCTGGAGGCGAACACGCAAGAGAGGTACGAGATCCTGCTGAACAGGTTGGCGTATCAGGGGTACGGAAGATGTGCGAGAGTCGAGATCGAGGGGTCCCCGTACCGGGTGAAGATCGAGCTCGTGAATCCCTCGACCCCCATGATCATCTCCGGGGTCCTCGCGGGCATGTTCGAAGCGCTGGAAGACAGGGAGGTCACCGTGGAGATGGAGGAAAGGCCTGACAAGGCAATATACTATCTCTCGTAAAAGAAGCGGCAACAGCTGGAGCAATGGGGGTCTTTCGATGACCAGGAGATGGAAAGCCATCATCGTCGGGGGCGGACCCGCCGGCAGTATGACCGCCATATCCATTTGCCGGAGGCGACCAGAACTGGCCGCAGACATCCTCATCATGGAAGCCAGGGATTTTCCCCGCGACAAGGTCTGCGGTGGCGGCGTATCCGGGAAGGTCGTCCAGTACCTGCAGTCTATGGGCATCTCCCTGGAGGGCATCCCGCATGTCAAGGCCGGGGGCATGTACGTTTATTTCGGCGACAATAAAGCCCATGTCAGCTTCTGCGAACAGGATGCATACGTGATCAGGCGCAGTGTCTTCGATTCTTATCTCCTCGAAGAGGCAGAAAGATGTGGGGTGGAAGTAAGGATGGCTTCCGCCGTTATCGGGGCTTACCGGGAACGCACCGGGATAGTGCTTCTCGATAGCGGCAATAAGAGATACGACACCCAGGTACTGGTTGGGGCTGACGGAGTCAACGGCGAGAGCAGGACTTGGTTTGGCATGCCGGCCAGGAAAAGCCGTTCCCTCCTCCTCCAGACCGATCTCAGGCGGATCGAGAGCGACCATCCCTTCGATTCCAACCTGGTCCTCGACTTCTCCGCCATCAAGCATGGGGTTCCCGGGTACGCCTGGTTCTTTCCATCCGTTGACGCGGAGGGAAACCCGGTATACAACACGGGAATAACCGGCGGGGAGTTCAATAATGGAGGATCTGGCGCTCTGAAGAAGGCTTTCGAGGCCGTCTCCCGTTCCCATCCCCATATACAGGGGCTCACGCCTGGGGAGTTCCTGTACAGGCCCTATCCGGAACGGGCTTTCTCCCCCTTCCAGGCAAATGCCGGGCAGAGGGTGGTTTTCGTGGGCGAGCAGGTCGGTGTGGATACCATCACCGGCGAGGGGCTGGGGATCTGCGCCGATTCGGCAGCCCTTGCGGCCGAGGCCGTAGTCAAAGCCCTGGACAGTGGGGACTTCTCCTTCAAGGACTATCGCCGCAACCTCTTGAAGGCCGATTTCTTTCCCCTGTGGATGGCGGGGAAGGTCTTCGCCGCATGCCTCACCGACCGCCGCTTCTCCATCCTCTACCCCCTGATACTCAACATGGATGAGGGCGGACGGGAATTTATCATGAACCATTACGCCAAGATCTTTGCCGGCATCTTGGGGGGGAAAAGCTTGTTTTCTACCGCATTGTTACGGGAGCTCGCCAACGGCATAGGGCAGTTCGCATCCAGCGGCATCGCTTCCTCATAGTCCATATCCCCGACAGTCCCTATAATAATCAGTGACCGTACAACGAGCGGAGAGGGAGAGCGATGCGCAGATCGATCATCATCGTCGGAGCGGGAATAGCCGGGCTGTCCGCGGGGTGCTACGGCCGCATGAACGGCTACGACACCCATATCTTCGAGCTGCACGACAAGCCGGGCGGGTTGTGCACCGCCTGGCAGCGCAAGGACTACACCATCGACGGCTGTATCCACTGGCTGGTGGGGAGCAATCCCTCATCCGATTTCAACCGGCTGTGGCGCGAGCTCGGAGCACTGCGGGGCATGGAGATAATCGACCACGAGGTTTTCATCCGTTTCGAGGGGACGGGCGGAAGGACCTTTGATCTGTATACCGATATCGACCGCCTGGAGCGTCACATGAAGGAACTGGCTCCCGCGGATGCCGCGGTCATCGAGGACCTCACCGGGGCGATCAGGTCCATCAGCCATGTGAAAATGCCGCTGCCCAAGCCGCGAGAGATATCCACGCCCCTTGACGGCCTGAGGATGCTGCCCAGGATGCTGCCGCTCATGCGGCCGCTGCTGAAGTGGAGGAAGACCCCCCTCGCGGCTTTCGCCGAGCGTTTCACCGACCCCCTGCTGCACGAGGCCTTCACCAGCTTCTTCGACCTCCCCGATTTCCCCCTGCTCGGATTCATGTTCACCATGGCCTGGTTGAACAACAAGGATGCCGGTTATCCCGTGGGAGGTTCGCTGCAGTTCTCCCACAACATAGAGCGCCGCTACCTGGACCTGGGCGGGGAGATCACCTACAAGGCCAGGGTGGAGAGGATACTGGTGGAGGGAGGCCGCGCCGCGGGCGTAAGCCTGGCGGACGGGAGCGAGCACCGGGCGGACGTGGTCATCTCGGCCGCGGACGGCCATGCCACCATCTTCGACATGCTGGAGGGGGAGTTCGCGGACGCAAAGGTGCGCGAGCGCTACGACTCCATGCCCATCTTCGAGCCCCTCGTCCAGGTCGCCCTGGGCGTGGCGGCAGAGCTTCCTGGCGAGCCGCAGACGGTGGACTTCCCCCTGTCGAGCCCGCTGGGGATCGCGGGCAGGCGGCATGACCGTATGCAGGTGGTCAACCACTGCTTCGACCCCACGCAGATGCCGCAGGGAAAAACCGTGCTGACAACCACCTTCATGACGGAATACGGTTACTGGGAGGAGCTATACGAGGACCGCGAGCGCTACAAGGAAGAGAAGCAGCGTATCGCCGATAACGTGGTGGCGGCCATCGAGGGTCGCTTTCCCGCCATCTCCGGAAGGGTGGAGGCGGTGGACGTGGCCACGCCCGTCACCTATAAGCGCTACACCAACAACTGGCAGGGCAGTTTCGAGGGATGGCTGCTGACGACGAAGAACATGGGCGAGAGCATGTTAAAAGGAATGGACAAGACGCTGCCCGGCCTCGCGGACTTCTATATGATCGGCCAGTGGGTCATGCCCGGCGGAGGCCTTCCACCGGCCGCCCAATCCGGCCGCGACGTCATCCACATCCTCTGCCACAAGGATGGCCGACCCTTCACCACCACCGAACCCTAGCGGGGTCAGCCCATCAGTCAATCCATCACGGGCGACCCAAGATGAGGTCTGCGCACTGCATGGCCGAGAGCGCCGCCCCGTTCATCGCCAGTCCCCGGCCGATATATGTATCTCCGGCGAAGAAGAGGTTGTCCACGCCCGGCGCCTGCAGCTTGGGCTTGAAGTCGCCCACCAGCCCGGGTTTGCGGGCCAGGCCATCACAGCCTACTACATAGTAGGGCACCTTCCACTCCACCGCGTCCTCGATGCCGGGGAACATCTCCAGCAGGTCCCGCCACAGGGCATCCAGGATGCGCCTGCGCTCGAAGGGGTCCGAGGCCTCTGGGTACTCGCAGACCACGTCGGTGTGCAGGAGCTGCTTGCCCGCGGGGGCCACTCCGGGATCGAAGTTCGAGGCCGGAAAGGCCTGGAAGGGCAGGCCGGCATGGGGGGTGCGCAGGGCGCTGAAGAAGCAGGGCTTGTCCGTCACCGGCTCGGAGAGGCCGAGCATTAATCCCACCAGGCAGGT
>CAYHAT010000012.1:0-25001 GCA_964354675.1 uncultured Actinomycetota bacterium
GGCTACCCTCGAATCCATCGCCTACCAGTGCAAGGACGTCATCGAGGCCATGCAAAAGGACACCGGCATAGAGGTGAAGAGCATCAAGGCGGACGGCGGAGCCTCCGGTAACGACTTCCTGCTGCAGTTCCTGGCGGACATCCTGGATGTCGAGGTGGAGCGACCGCAGATGCTCGAGGCTACGGCCCTGGGGGCGGCCTTCCTGGCCGGCATCGCCGATGGCTACTGGAAGTATCCCGACGATATCACGCGCATCCGCCGCGTGGACCGCGCCTTCACCTCGTCCATGGATGCCGGGATGCGGGAGACACTGCACGCGGGATGGACAAAGGCGGTGGGTCGGGCTTCCCGATGGGCATGATCGAGGCGGCCTGGAAAGACGGGAGCTCCACGCCACCCGCTCGGAGGTCGGACTCCATGAGCGCCAATACGGCGGCGATCGCGACCCGCTGCTTTCCGCGGCAGGAGACGGCGGATCGTAAAGCGGTGATATCGATATTCACTTGACAGGCCGGAGGGGAGACCCTACCATTTTCTTATAATTAACGTTAACGTTAACGTTAATATCAATACGGGTGTTTCTTCTTACTGGCTTCGGGGGAAAAGGGAAGAGGTTCTTCTCCAAGAAGCATGGGCAGTGAGAGAGGAACGATTTGAGATGCGCGGTCGGGTAAGGTCTCAAGGCTTGGATTTTCTATGGTTTACGCGTGGTTTGTCCGCGCCGGAAAATTCAAGCCTTGAGGCCTGGACCCCAAAGATCGTTGCATCGGGCATGGCTTTCAGTCCTATAGAAGGAGGTGCGATATGTCCCTTCCCGACAGAAACAATCCCTACAGCTTCAATCCCTATCTCGAGTGGAGAAAGAGCGTAGATTACTACGCGGACGACCCGTTCCTGCAGAGGATGGTACGCGCGTTCGCGGGTTTCGAGGCGGAGGAGGTGGACCGGGAGGCGAGGGAGTTCTCCAAGCAGGTGTCTTTCCGCTGGCGGGATTTCGCGGAGAGGATCGCCCTGCCGGAAAACCGGCCGTACATGATGCACTATGACGGCCACCGCAACCGCATCGACCGCATCGTCCGGCCTTACGAGGTCGAGGTCATGGAAAGAGAGGTCTTCGGCGAAGGCCTCTTCTCGGCCAGCACCTCCCCCTGGGACCGGTTCGTCAAGATCTACCTCTTGACCCAGAACTCCGAGGCCGGCGTCGGTTGCCCCGTGGCCTGCACGTGGGGCCTGGTGGCGCTGCTGGAGAGATTCGCGGACACGCCCGAGACGAGCCACATCCTCGCCCACGTAAAGGAGGGGATCAACGGGGAATTCGCCATCGGAGCCCAGTTCGTCTCCGAGATACAGGGTGGCTCCGATGTCCCCGCCAATCTGGTCGAAGCGGTGGAAGAGAGTGGTAACTGGCGACTCTACGGCAATAAGTTCTTCTGCTCCGCCGCCCACGCGGACTACGCGGTGGTAACGGCCAAACCCCGGGGGTCGGAAAGAGCCGGCCTCTTCGTCATTCCCATGTGGCTTCCCGGCAACAAGGAAAAGGAGATACGCAACGGCTACACCATCGACCGCCTGAAATGGAAGATGGGCACGGTCGAGCTCCCCACGGCTGAGATCACCTTCGACGGCGCGCTGGCCTATCCCGTGGGGCCCCTGGACCGGGGCGTGGCCAATGTGGTGGGTATCGTGCTTACGCTCTCCCGCCTGGTGGTGGGATTCGGCATGAGCGGCGGCATGGCCCGTGGTCTGCGCGAGGCCAGGAAATATGCGGAATACCGCACCGCCTTCGGGCTGGCGATCAAGGATTTCCCCATGGTGGCGGCGCAGTTTGCCACCATGGAGCATCGCGCCAAACGCGCCACGGCGGCGAGTTTCAAGGTATATAGGGATTTCATCGGCCTCCCCGGGGGTCTTTCGCCCGGCTTGACCACGGACGAGCCCCTGGAGCTGAAGAGAAAGCGCTTTGAGGTCAGGCAGTTGATCATGCTCCAGAAGATCACCGTGGCCTCGGATGCCAACGACGATGCGCGCCTGGGCATCAGCATTTTCGGTGGCCACGGCGTAATGGAGGATTTCTCCAGTTTTCCGCGCATGCTCAGGGACGGCCTGGTGAATGAATTGTGGGAGGGACCGCGCAACGTGCTCCTGACCCAGATGCACCGGGATTTTCAACGCGTGGTGGCCTGGTATCCGCCGGCCGAATTCGTGACCGACCTGCTCGCGGGCGCGGATCCGGCCGTGATCGAAGAGTTTTCCGGGGAGATCCAGGAACTCCTTGCGATCCCGCATCTCTTCGAGATGAACGAACGTACCCTGGAGATCTGCCGACGCTGGGATGATTTCTGTGCCCGGCTTTTCCATGCTTACCAGGATCTCGCCCTTGCCGAAGCGGGGTCGGCAGCGGCCGCGGGGAAACAGGGCGTGGAAGAACTCGTGAGAAGATGAAAGAGACGGCAGCGAAGAGCGACGACGCTGGTGGCAAGGCACAGTGAAAGCGGCGGAGGGATCGAAGGTCATGTCCGCAGACGATAGAAAAAGGGATCCTCAGACAAAGACGACCATCTCCGAGCTGGCGGGGGAATTCGGGGTTACCCCGCGCGCGATCCGTTACTACGAGGAGGTAGGGCTGCTCTCGCCGCACCGCAACACCCCGACGAGCCAGAGACTTTATGACGATCGAGACCGGGCGCGCCTGAAGCTGATACTGCGCGGCAAACGCTTCGGTTATACCCTCGCCGAACTCGTCGATATACTCGAGCTCTATGAAGCAGACCCCACCCAGAAAAAACAGATCATACGTACCCTCGAATACGGATTCCAACATATCCGAGACATAGACGAAAGGATCGATGAACTACTGGAGATACGCGGCGAGATGCTGGAATTCGCCACGAGCTTCCTGGAGATCCTGGAGCTGGAAAGCGGCGATGGGGAGGATGTGGAGGGTTTTATCGCCCTGGCCAAGAAAGCGATCGAGGCATTCGAGGGGAAAGGGTCGCCTGCCGGGTACCGCGCCGCGATAGCCCACACCGGGAACGGAAGACAGGAAGGACGAGCCGTAAAACCGGCACGGGAGAAACCGCATACCCACGCTACATCGCACGGGGCGGAGGAGGGATAGAGATGTTCGATTTTATCATGAGCGAGGAGCAGAAGAGCCTGCAGGAGGAGATGCGCGACCTGGTGAGCTGGGTGCCGCGCCAGCTCATCCTGGATATGGACGCCATGATCGCACCGTTCCCCAAGTTCTTCCTGGAGGAGGCGGGAAAGCGGAATCTCCTGGGGCTGCGTTTCCCGCGTGAATACGGGGGAAGGGGGATGAAGTGGGAGGACGAGATCATCGCCATCTCGGAGATGTCCCTGGTGGGAGTCCCACTCACCTGCCTCTACTCCCTGGTGAGCATCGTGGGGGAGTGCATCGTGCAGTTCGGCAACGAGGACCACAAGCAGCGTTTCCTGGTCCCCACCCTCAAGGGCGAGAAGGTCTGCGCCGAAGCCCTCACCGAGCCGCGCGGCGGCTCCGATTTTTTCGGCGCCACCTGCACCGCACGCCGCGAGGGCGATCACTACGTATTGCATGGACAGAAGAGGTTCATAGTCGGAGCCGAAGGGGCGGACTATTTCATGGTCTATGCGCGCACCGACCCCGACGCTCCTCCCCGCGACGGGCTGAGCTGCTTCCTGGTGGAGCGGGATGACAGCGTGGAAGTGAAGGCCGTCTATGGCCTGATGGGGGCGCGGGGCAGCGGCACCGGCAGAGTGCTTTTCCGCGACACCAGGGTGCCGGAGGAGAACCTGGTGGGAGAGGCGAACGGGGCCTCCCACATCTTCTACCGCATGATGATACCCGAGCGTATGACCTCCGCCTCCGGCTGCGTGGGCGCCGCGCGCGAAGCCATCGAGGTGGCGGCGCGCTATACCACACGGCGCAAGGCCTTCGGCATGCAGATCAAGGACTTCCAGGCGGTTTCGTTCATGATCGCCGAGAGCCTGGTAAAACTGGACTCCATGACCAGCCTGATATGGATGACCGCCAGGGCCATAGATGAAGGGGTGCCCCACGGGCGCATGCGGCGCATGGTCTCCGAGTCCAAGAAATACGCCACCGAGGCAGTGTGGGATATCGTCTACAACGCCATGCAGGCGATGGGCGGCATCGCCTACACCAACGTGTATCCCATCGAGAGGATGCTGCGCGACTGCCGCCTCCTCTCCATCTGGACGGGCACCAACGAGGTCATGAACCTCATCATCCAGCATGAGTTTTACAAGGAGCTGTCGGAGAAAGCCCTGGGCAAACGCGACGTGGAATTCGACGCCCCCGAAGCCTTCAACGAAGAAGAGAAGATCTACGAGTAGATTCTTGTTTAGAGCCCGGGCCCACTTTCATCGCGCCCGGGCCCGGGGGTAACAGTCCTCGCTCCGCACTCGCAGGTTGCAGGTAGCGCATAACCCCGGCCAGATACCGGAGCGCAGGCCTAATCTCGAGCATACTGCTCGCGAAGGTCGCTTCGGACCGACCCCCGGTTCCCGGGAAGTTGGCTGTGTAGATGGGCGTTCTTCCGATTCCGGGGCCTCCGGGTAATGATCTAGCTTTGCGTGCATGATGTCGTTTGCAGAGAAGAAAGCTTGACTTGCAAGGTGGCTGCGCCCGACCCGGTAGTCCCTGGGCCAGGGGCAGCTCAGATGAAGGCTTTGCCCGGACATCATGTCACCCGGGCAGGGGTCTATATGTGGGCTACGCACGGGCGTAATCCAAACTGCATGAAGACCAACCAGCCCGAGAACCATGGGGTCGGTCGGAGCGGAGCGTATAGAGCGGAGCGAGACCGCTACCCCTGGGCTCGGGCCGGAGGAAGGACTTACTTGGAGGGCTCGGGCCGGACGCTATAATCAGCTACGGGGGGCGAGGGAGGCGAGGAAGGGTTTCATCAACACCGACGCAGCCTCCTCCCCCCGCGGGATAAGCCAGTCCTCTTCGCATGCCTGCATGTAGATGAGGAAGAAGAAGATGAGTACGATGATCCAGGAGACGAACGCAGGATCGAGGTCCGGGTCAAGGGTCCCCTCCTCGATGCCGGTCTGCATCAAGCCCTCGACCTCCTCGGCCCGCTCGTCCAGGAGGGCCTCGATGTTCTCCTGGAATTCCTTGGTGGCAGCCTCGGATATGGTGTTCACCACGATGCGCGACATCTCGGGGTTCTCCAGCCCGAATCTCAAGTGGTTGCGCATCAGGGCATCGGCCAGTTCGTTGAAGTCCTTCGCCGGCGGCATCTCGCTCCAGAGGTTGCTCACGATGGCGCCGTAGACCTCGTTACGCACGGTGTAGAAGAGTTCCCGCTTGGTGGGGAAGTAGCGGTAGATGGCCCGCTTGGTGATGCCGGCCGCATTCGCGATATCCGTTACCGAGGCGCCGTCGTAGTTCTTGGCTCCGAAGGCCTTTATGGCCGCGTCGATGATCTGCTGCCTGCGGTTGCCGCGCGCCCCGTATTTCCCGGCCATCCCCTCAACCCTCCACCTTGTCCGGCACGGAAATAGTCTTGAGCATGCGGTCGATGAGGTCCATGTACATGTCCTTCTGCTTGAACGGCACGTTCAGGCCCAGGGCGTTAGCGATATAGACTATCTCCACCAGTGCGATAAGGCTCCACGCGAAATCGGGAGCGCTCATCTCTTTAACCGCGGCTCCCTGGCGCTGCGCCTCCTCCAGCATAAAGGAAACGGCCTCGTGCAGCCGGTGCAGGCGTTCCACCGGCGACCTTCGCAGGCCTCCTTTTCCCAACTCGGGGATGGAATAGTAGTACGCGCGCATCTTGCTGCGGTGCCGCACGGTATAGTCGAAGATCGCCTCTGCCGCTTCGTGCAGGCCCTCCAGGGGGGTCTTCCTCTTCACGACGCGCCTCGTGACGTAGTTGGTTATATCCTCGACCGCACTGTTGCGCAGCGAATCTATAAGGTCGCGCTTGTCGCGGAAATGTTGATAGAGCACCGGCTCGGTGATATCCGCCTCGGCGGCGATGTCCGCGGTGGTGCAGTTGTAGTAGCCCTTGCGGGCGAGGCAGCGCTCGGCTGCCTTGAGGATGCTCTGCCTTCTCTTCTCCGCCGACAGTCTCTTTTTACCCATGCCCTATCCCTTTTCGAACCGAGCAGACCCCTCCGTCAAAAGCGCGTTTCAGGGGATGGGACCCCGCGCAGGTTTAAAGGCCAGTTACTAATATTTCTGGGATATGATAGCACACCGGCTCCCCGTGCGTCCCCGTGGTCCGGGTGGGGGGTCTCCTCCAAGGTTACGTCTCAATCTTCGCCGCAGGCGGGGTCCTCCTGTCCCGTACCCGCACCGGGAGGCGCGCTTTCCGCGGCCGGATCCGGCGGGCCCTGCGTGCTTCTCTCCCTGGATTTTGCCTTGAGCCAGGCCCGGACAGCGGCCTTCTTGCCGTCGGGATCGCTGAGATCGAAAACCTCACCATCTATCTCGATACGCTTGTCTTCCATGAGCCCCGCCCAGGATATAAGCAGAAAGCAGGCTGACCATCTATTTCTCGGCCCGGCGATCGAGCGACTTGAATGTCCGCTCTGCTCCCGCGGCCCGTTAAAGGGTTGTAGCCCGCCAGCGAGTTCCCGGCCGCAGGCACGCCAGTGCGGAAGTAAGTGCGATATGATGTCGGCCAGAGAAGGCGTGCCCATCCGGCCATGTCAGTGTGGAGTGGGTCGGGATCAGGGAAACCCGAAGCGCTTCTGCACCTTGGCTAACAACTTGAGCATGCCGGGCCATTGGTGAGCCTTGAGCCCCATGAAGCGACTCTGGATGAACTCGAGCATAACCCCCACGGAGTCCAGGGTATCCAGGTAGGCATAGTCGATGGTCATGCCCAACTGCTTGAGGGTGCCCCGCTGCAGTACGGCGATGCCGGCCTCACGGCAGGCCTGCAGACGCTCCTCGAGGTTGTCCACTTCGAACCCCAGGTGGTGCAGGCCTTCCTCCCGTCCTCCCAGGGTGTCGAGGTAGAAGTTGCTGCCCGAAAGGATCTGGATCAGCTCGAGCTGGATCTTACCGGTGTAACCCATGCCGATGCGCCCCCGCACGGTCACCTCCTGCCCGCGGTCCAGGCAGTAGTCCGTGTCCCCCTCGAGCACCAGCCAAGGCCCGATGCCGAAGACCTTCTCGTATTGAGAAATAGAGGCCTCCAGATCCTTGACGTAGATCCCGATCTGCGAGAGGCGAGGCATATGCAGGTGTTCCCCGAGGGACATCTTTACCCCCTTAGGTTGCGCCGCTCAACTAGGGTGTGGCGGCAGTCTGGACAGGATGCTCGCGGTCGCGCGTACCAGGTTATTCTCGTATATCTCGTGCGAGATATCCTTGTTGTTTGTCCAGTGGATGACCGTCGACTCCACCATGCCCACCAGCATGATCGCGATCACGTCGATATCGTCCGGGGGCACGGCCGCGGTGTCGGTGTAAGCCCTTATCATGTTGGCGACGATGTCGATGAGCCCATTGCGTATCTGGGTGATGCGCTCGTCGGCCTTGCGGTCCACGTTGAGGTCCGTGGCGTAGATGAGGCGGAAAGCCTTCTCGGACCCCACGACGAATTCGAAATAGGAATGCACGCTGTGTTTTATCGACGTGATCCAGTCCATCTCATCGGGGTTCGGTTGCAGCAGCGCATTGCGCAGTTCCTCGCCGGCCCGGTCCAGGATGGCCAGGAGCAGGTCCAGCTTACTGGGGAAGTGCCGGTAGAGGATCGGCTTGGTGACCTCGGCCCGCTCGGCGATGGTGTCCATGAGGGCGCCGTGGTAGCCGAATTCCACGAAAGTGCGCTGTGCGGCGTCCAGGATCACTTTCTTCCGCTCGGAAGCCGGAAGGCGCTTTTTTCTGCGGGCCTCGTCGTTAGTCATAATCTCACCACGCAATATATTAGCATTAAAGCCTTCTTTGTGGCATGCACCGCAGATCCGGGGCGGTGGGATGGCCACATAGGTCCGGCAACCAGGAACGAGAACGCAAGCCCATCTCCGTTAAGCGTAGCGTATCCGCGCGCCATGCCGTAGTTTTCTCCAGGCCCCCCTATCCCATGGCCGCGGAGTACTATGGGCTAGGTCTCTGTGGGACGGTGAAGAAGAAGGTCGAGCCCGAGCCGGGGATGGACTCGACCCACAGGCGGCCTCCCCAACTCTCCACGGCACGCTTGGCCACGGAGAGCCCGATGCCCAGGCCGGGGGTCGATGGGGAGAGGCGTTTAAAGGGCGCGAAAACGGTTTCCCTCTCCTCGAGGGGGATGCCGGGGCCGTTGTCCTTTACGAAAACGGCGGACTCGCCGTCCAGGTCGCGCGAACCTACAACCACCTTAGGGGCAGGACCGGAGTTGAACTTCAAGGCGTTGTCCAGCAGGTTGAACAGAACCTGTTTCAGTAACACCGGGTCCGAGACCACATCCGGGTGGGTGAAAGAGGTCTCCAACCTGGCGCCGGAGCCCTCGGCCACCGGCTCGAGCCCCATCCATATCTCGCGCACCAGGAACTCGAGGTCTATACGCTCCAGGTCCTGCACCCCGCGCCCCGAGCGGGCGAACTCGAGCATGGCCGCGATGAGCTGCTCCATGTTCTCGGAGGCCTCGATGATGCGTTCCAGGTATCCCATCTCGTGCGGGGAAAGGCTGTCCCCGACGGCATCCCGCAACAGGTGGGCGTAGCCGTCCAGGCTGCCCAGGGGAGCACGCAGATCATGCGAGACGGTATGGGCAAAAGCCTCCAGGTCCGCGTTGCGTGCCCGCAGCTCGGCCTCCAACTCCTTGCGGGAGGTGATCTCCAGGTCCATGCAGAACACCTCTCTACACTTCCCCTCCTCTATGATGGGAAACATGGTCGAGTAGACCCAGCGCTCGTTACCCCAGCGGTCATGGGTGCTCCATTCCCGGGCCGGGGAGGGCCTGGCCTCTTCGCATACGCGCCGCAGGCTCGCGTTAAACCTGCGGGCTTCCTCCTCTTCCAGGATCAGTTTGTCCAGGGTCTTTCCCAGTACCTCGAGCCGGTTGAAGCTATAGAGTTCTTCCGAGGCATGGTTCCAATAGGTGATCCTCCCCTCCAGGTCATAGCCCTGGACCGCTATGAGGGGCGCCTGCTCTATGGCCATCTTGAAGCGGGCGTCCGCCTCGGCAGCTATGCGTCTCTCCGTCTCTTCGAAGGAGGACGGATAGGATATATCCGGAAGCTCCATGACCAAGGCCAGCATGAACTGCTGGTCGCCCATCTGCACCAGGCTGCCGGTTACCGCGCACTCTTTCAGCGAGCCGTCCTTGCACCTTCCCGTCGCCGCAAAACCGTAGAAATCCCCCCGGCGGGCTTTCTCCAGCTCCGTCTCGGAGATATACCTCTCGGAGGGGACATGCAAGTCCTGTACGTGCATGGAACGCAGTTCTTCAAGGTCATAACCGGTGAGGCGGGTGGCGGCGGAGTTGACCTCGAGGATGCTGCCGTCCAGTTCGCAAAGGAAGATAGCCTCGTTGGCTTGCTCGAAGATGAGCTGGAACCTCTCCTCCGAGATACGGGCCCGCTCCACGGCCGCATTCTTTTCGCGGTATGCGGAGTACATCTCCCATTGATTATGGAGGATCAAGGCGAGGCGGTTAAACTGCAGGGATCCCGAACGCTTGATGATATAGTCGTTGGCTCCCATATGCAGAGCGTTGGCGGCCAGCTCCTCGTTTCCCTGGCCGGTGAGCAGGATGAAAGGGAGGCGAGGGTCCCGTTCCCTTATTTCCCGCAGGAGGTCCAGGCCGTTCATACCGCCGCCAAGGGCGTAGTCGCTGAGTACGACGTAGACATGCTCCCCCTGCATGAGCTCGAGCGCCTCCTCGGCGCTGGCAGCGGTCACGACCTCGAGTCCTGGGTCCTGTTTCTCCAGGCTGCGCCGGATGAGCAGGGCGTGATCGGGGTTGTCTTCCACGTGCAGGACGCGTATCTTCTCTACCAAACCCTGACCTCCCGTTAAAGGGTCCAGTGCGGCGGCCGGTGCGGGGAAGGCCGGCGACCGGCACCGCCGCATCGCGAGGCTGAAGGATAGTGCCTGCCCGTGCAGCGTTCAAGCCATAGCCCCCCATCCCCAAGCCTGCGTCTGCCAATCATTATAGCCGCTCGGGTTATGTTTGTGGCTTACCCGTGAGCATGCATACCCTGGGAAAGCGGGGGGACCTCGCGCGTCCTGGTGGTCAAAGCGCCGTATCCCACCGCATCCACCAAGATCCCGTAGATCACAGAGGATAGGAGCGCCGCCTGCAACCTTATGCCCGCAGACGAGGTAGAGGACGGTGGCCCCGGGCTACCTTTACGGGCCGCCGGGTAGTGGGCTGAGATCTCTCGTCTTTCATATTGCGCGGCGAGCCTTATAATATGTGCATGATCGATTTCCAATATGTAGGCGACACGGCAGCCATGCGGGAGATGTTGTCCCATCTGCATGGTAGCCATTTTGTAAGCGTGGATCTGGAGTCCGACAGCTACCACAATTACGCGGAAAAGATCGCGCTCTTGCAGATAGGCGACGGCGAGAACATCTTCATCCTCGACCCCTTCAGCGTGGACCTTGCGCAGGTGGCCTCGCTGTTCAAGGACAAGTCAAAAGAGAAGGTCTTTCACGATGTCGACTACGACGGCAGGATGCTCCTCACCTTCCTGGGCGTGAAGCCGACCCCTATCTTCGACACCATGGTGGCCGCCCGTATCCTGGGCAAGGAGAAGGTGGGGCTGGCCGATCTGTTGGGGGAGTACGTCGGGATCTCGCTTGACAAGGGACTGCAGAAGGCCGATTGGTCGCGACGTCCCCTCTCGCGCGATATGCTCGAATATGCGGCACTCGATGTCGCATACCTCATCCAGCTACGCGACCGGCTGGCCGCCGAGATCGAGGGCTTGGGCAGGGCGGATTGGGCGCGGGAGGAGTTCGAGAGGTTAGTGGAAAACCTGGAGCCGATGCCCGAAAAGAGCGCCGACTTCACCAGGGTCAAGGGAGCCCGGGACCTCTCCCCACGCCAGCTGGCCGTACTGCAGAAGCTCCTGGAGTGGCGGGAAGCCAAAGCCGAGAGTATGGACGTCCCTCCTTTCAAGGTGATAGGCACCGAGAGGTTGCTCAATATAGCCGGGAAACACCCCCGCAGTCGCCGCGAGTTGGAGAGATCGGGGTTCCTCTCAGAGCGCCAGGAGGCACGATTCGGGAACGACATATTGAGGGCGGTCGAGAGGGGGATGAAGGTGGCGAATGCGAAGCTGCCTCGGTTCCCGGCACACGCTCACCAGAAGAGGGACTTCCTGGCCGAGAGGATGCTCAAGAAACTCAAGAACGCCAGGGACCGCCGGGCGGAGGAGCTGGGGCTGGACCCCGGCTTCCTGCTGCCAAACGCTGTTCTAAAGGCGGTAGCACGGCAGAACCCAGCCGACCAGCGGGAGCTGGAGGAGAGCGGCTTGCTCAAGGGCTGGCAGATGCAGGTCATTGGCGATACCCTCGCCGTTTGCCTGCGGGAAGGATAGGCGGGGTTCTTCTCCTGAAAGTGTGGGTAGCGAGAGACAGACGATTGCGGGCCTGACCACATCTCATACCATCTGTTCATGTACACTACTCGGGCAAGACCCATAGCCTGAAGCCTCAGGTCCGAAGACCTTGGGGGACGAGAGAAGACGGGCGCGGTATCCCACGCCCGTCTCAGTCTTTCTTTACATCTGGTTCTTCTCCAGTGTGGGTAGTGGGGAATGATAACGGGGCAACACCTTGGGGTCAGGCCTCAAAAGTTGCGTCATGTATTTGGAGCGATGAATGCATCCGCGGTTTGCTGAGCGCAACTTTTGAGGCCTGACCCCAAGGTGTTGCCCAAGGGTAGCTACCATTATCATGCTACTACCCACACTTTTCGGAGAAGAACTTTACATCTTTACGTCTGGTATTACTCGTGAGTCGCGCCGCAATTGCGGCAGAAACGTTCGTCCGGCTTGCCCTTCGGATGGCCGCATTTCTTACAGAACCTCGGCGCAGCTTCGGCAGTTGCGTCGCCGGCCGTGGCCTGCGCTGGTCCGGCCGCCTCTGGCGGTGCCTGGGGAGCAGCGGGAGCCGGCATAGCGGTGGTTACGGCTGCCACCGTCGCTGGGGCCTCTGTCTCGCGTGTGAAGACGTAGAGCAGGAGTATCAGCGAGAGGATGATCACCAGGGCGAAGATGATGGTGAAGAGCGTCTTGTTGTCGGCCAACACACCTCCACTCCCCTCCTTGGCCACGTAGGCAAGCTCGTACTCGATGGCCCCCGTCGACGTGTCGAAACTCGCGTTGGTGCTGCCGTCGGGGAGGTCGATGATCACCTGTTCCTCGAGGTTCATGTTCTCGAAGAGGGTGAACTCGTTGTTCACACCCTCCCATGCGGCCTCGAGCACGACCTCGTCGTCGCTCTCGTCGGCCACCTCGTAATTGCCGTAACCGTAGATCGCCCAGTTGTCACCCATGTTGTAGGCTAGCCCCGGGGTGTCGAAGGTGATGGTGATGGTGCCGTCCCCCTGGTTGATATCTGCCTCGAAGTTCTCCACCTCGCCCACATCGCTATCCTCGCGATAGCGGCGGGAGAGGAGATTGGGGTTCTCCTCGAACAGGCTGCCGTATTCCTCGAACCAGGCCTCGTCGTAGGTGATGGTGTCGGTGATCTTACCGTCGCCGACATCGTTGATCTCGATGCGGTATTCCTCCTGCATGGTGTAGGTCGTGCTATCGCCTATACCCTGGGCCAGGACCACGGGGGAGACGAATATAAAGATAACGGCCAGGCATAATACCGGAAGTATCTTCCTCGAAACATTTACCGTCTTTACCATATCGGCATCACCCCGTTCTTCCAGGCCTGCTCGATGTCGATCATGATGAAGCTGCCCTCCTGCATCGCCTGGTCCAGCTCGGCCGCGGCCATGTCCACGCATTCCGCGGCGGTGACCTCCGGGCTGGTCTCGCCCGGGAAGTGGGAGAGGGCGTAATCCTTGTCGATGAAGGTGGACTCTATGGCGTACCATTCTCCGCTGTTCGGCAGCTCGATCACCGGTATGGCATGCCCGGGTATCAGGGCCACGTAGGACTTGATCCCCACCGCCTCCATGAGGGCGGCGTAGCAGATGGCCAGATCCAGGCAGGTGCCGGTAGTGCGGGACAGGGTCTCCGCGGGGTATTGTACGTACTGCGCCGCCCGGTCCGACCAGTAACTGGAGGGCTCCTGGATGTACTTCACTCCCAGTTGCCGCAGGCCGTCGAAGACGCGCAGGAAGGCGGTGCCTACATCCTGGTCGTTCATGCCCGTCTCCAGGCCCCCCGCGAGGGCGTTGGCCACGCTCTTCACCGTCTCCTCGTTGGGGGTCACGAAGGCGGCGACCATGGGGTAGTTGTCGAACTGGTCGGTGAAGGTAAGGACGTCCTCATCCGCCAGGGAGGTGAAGACGAAATCGTTCCTGCCCAGCAGGTAGATCTTATCCGTGTCCTCGACGGGCTGGCTCAGGCCGTCGTACTGGTATTTCACGGTCAACTCCACCGGGGTCTTGGTGGTGATCTCCTTCATCTGGGCGTCGTCGAGGTTGGGCCAGCAGTAGTCGCGTACCGTCTCTCCCGGCAGGATAGTGGGGTAGTTCTCGGTCGAGGTCCAGTCGCAGTAGCCCTCGATCTTGTAGGAGATAGTGAAGCTCTCCACCGGCACATCTCCGACGTTCTTGATCAGGGTCTTAGCCGCCCATTGGTTCTGCTGGTCGTCCCCATAGACCTTGTAGGCCGCGGTGAGGATCTCCTCGCGGGGCAACAGCTGCACCTCCAGCTTGGGCTCGGCGGATGCGGCGCTGCTGGAAGTGAGGGTGAGGATAAGGCCGGCGGTCGAACCGAGCAGCAGGACTATGGCGACGATGGACAAAACGGCTTTCATGTTCTTACTCATAGGCATCAACTCCAGACTAGTTCATCTACCGGGCATCTTTCCGACCCGGACTCGCATATATCTTCCTTATTACTGACGGCTTCTCCTCTGTTTCGGTTTCATAATATCGGGGTACTTGGCTCAACTATATGCGTAGCGGCCTGCATTGCAAATGATGAAGAACATACGGGAACCCCGCGGCGGAACCTTGCGACCTGCATACTGCCGCATAGGGAAACTGTGAGCCCCGCCCCCGGAGTCTCTTTCGCTCCCGGCCAGCCCGACCGCATGCGGCATATGGCCAGCGAGCGGCTTCAGCCGCGTATCAGGGTGTGATAGAATCTTCTTCTATGGAGCTCAAAGGGTTGATACTATCCGGGGGAGAGGGTACGCGCCTGCGCCCCATAACCCACACCAGCGCCAAGCAACTGGTGCCGGTGGCCAATAAACCCATCCTTTTTTACGGCCTGGAGTCCCTGCGTGAGGCGGGCATCAGCGATATCGGCATCATCGTAGGGGACACCGCAGATGAGATCCGCGAGGCGGTGGGGGACGGCTCCACGTGGGGGGTCAGGGTCACCTATATCAGGCAGGAGGCGCCCCTGGGATTAGCCCACGCCGTACTCACCGCGGCCGATTTCCTCGCGGATTCGCCCTTCGTCATGTACCTGGGAGATAACCTGATCAAGGAGGGGATAGCTGCCTTTGTGGAGGAGTTCCGGCGTAAGGACGTGGACGCCCTCATCTTACTGGCCCACGTGACGGAGCCGCAGCGCTTCGGGGTGGCTAAGCTGGATGGGAGCAGGATCGTGCAACTGGTGGAGAAACCCAAGGACCCACCGAGCGACCTCGCCCTGGTAGGGGCCTATATGTTCCGGCCGTCGATCCTTGCGGCGTCCCGGGCCATTTCACCCTCCTGGCGCAACGAACTGGAGATAACCGACGCCATCCAGCACCTCATCGACCACGGCCATCATGTGGAGGCGCACATCATCGAGGGATGGTGGAAAGACACCGGCCACCTCGAGGACCTCCTGGAGGCTAACCGCATGGTGCTCGAGGACATCGAGCCGCGCTGCGACGGCAGCATAGACGCGGCGTCCCGGGTGGACGGCAGGGTGGTCGTCGAGGAAGGAGCGGAGGTGGTCCGCAGCACCCTGCGCGGCCCGGCGATCATCGGCAGGGGCTCCAGCATCGTGGACTCCTACATCGGGCCCTTCACCTCTATCTACTACGGCGTCACCGTGGAGGGTAGCGAGCTGGAGCATTCCATAGTCATGGAGAACTGCTCCATCGTGAACATCCCCGGCCGTATCGAGGACAGCCTGATCGGGAAGAACGTCGAGATCTCCAGGTCTCCCACGCGCCCCAAGACCTTCCGTTTCGTCCTGGGAGATAATTCCATGATCGGGCTTATCTGAGGAGGGCACATTGATCGAGGGGGTTTCAGTACGCGAACTCCGGTCGAGCCTGGATGCCGCGGGCCTCAGCGTCGAGATATGGGATGGCGAGAGCAACCCAGGAACCCTGCTCGCCTCATCCTGCCGCACGGTCTTCCCGGGAGTGATAGAGGCCTGGGTCAGCCGCGAGAAGGCAGCGGAGAGGATCGCCTGCATCGAGGGCATGATCAAGCTCGTCCTCTGCGACCGGCGCGAGGATTCGCCTACGCGGGACGAGGTCATGGAGCTCTTCCTCGGGGAATACCGTTTCCGCGAGGTCATCGTTCCCCCGGGAGTACTCAGGGGATGGAAGGCGGTGGGGGGCCGCAACGCGCTGGTCCTCCTGTTCCTGGAGGGCGAGGACGGGGACTCGCGTTTTCTCTCCCGGGAGGAAGCGGGAGTGCCCTACGATTGGGAGATCGTGATGCAGTAAGCCCCGGCACGCGAGCGCCGGTGCGGCACTGTAAAGGAAAACATCAAGAGGAGCGAAGGACACGCTATGCGTTTGCTGGTGACCGGAGGTTGCGGATTCATCGGCAGCAATTTTATCCGCCTGGTCCTGGAGGAACACCCCGAGGACGAGGTACTCAACCTGGACAAGCTCACCTATGCCGGCAACCCTGAGAACCTGAGGGAGGTCGAGGGCAGCCCGCGCTACTTTTTTCAGAAGGGCGACATATGCGAGGCCGAGGACGTGGCCAGGGCGTTCGCCTGGGGACCCGATGCGGTGGCGAACTTCGCGGCCGAGACCCACGTCGACCGCTCTATAACCTCCCCGGAAGCTTTCGTCAAAACCGATGTCCTGGGCACGTACCGCCTCCTGGAGCAGGCGCGTGAGCTCGGCATACGCTTCATGCAGATAAGCACCGACGAGGTCTACGGCAGTATCTCAGATGGTTCGTTCACCGAAGAGAGCCCCCTGCGCCCCAACAGCCCCTATGCCGCCTCCAAGGCCGGGGCCGACCTGCTCGTCCGCTCCTACGTGCGTACCTACGGCATCGATGCCGTCATCGTGAGAAGCTCCAATAACTACGGGCCTTACCAGTACCCGGAGAAGGTGATCCCGCTTTTCGTCACCAACCTCCTGGAGGGCAGGAAGGTCCCGTTGTACGGGGAGGGCAGGAACGTGAGGGACTGGCTCTACGTGAGGGATAATTGCAAGGCCATCGACCTGGTGCTGCGCTCCGGCCTCTCCGGGGAGGCCTACAACATCGGCGCCGGCCAGGAGAAGACCAACCTGGAGTTGACACATGCCATACTGGGGATCATGGGTGCGGGCGATGAATCCATCCAATACGTGACCGACCGCCCCGGCCACGACCTCAGGTACTCGGTCGATTCCTCCAAGCTGAAGGGACTGGGGTGGAGCTCACAGCGCGATTTCGAGAGCGGGCTGCGGGAAACGGTGGAATGGTACCGCGATAACCCTGGTTGGTGGAAACCCATCAAGAGCGGCGAATTCCGCCGTTACTACGTGGAGAAATACGGAGACATCTAGTCGATGGTGAACGGTGGATAGTAGATGGTATGGGGGGGGGCGGGCGCACAAGGGAGTTTCGGGGCAGAAGGCGAATACGGGGTCGTCGAGCGTTTACGAGCAGAGCAGGGTAAGCGGGACCGCGCCGACCGGATCCTATCCAGAGATCACAGTATGAGTGGAGGGCTTGAGAAATGAAGTTGTCGATCGTGATGCCGGTGTTCAACGAGCGCAACACCATCAAGGAGATCCTGCGGCGGGTACGGCAGGTGGACCTGGGCGCCCTGGAGAGAGAGATCGTCGTCGTGGACGATGGCTCCTCCGACGGGACCCGCGACATCCTGGCCATGGAGGAGGACTCGGGAACCCGGGTGATCTACCACCCGGAAAACCGCGGCAAGGGCGCGGCCGTGCGCACCGGATTCGCCGCCACCACCGGCGATCTCATCATCATCCAGGACGCCGACCTCGAGTATGACCCCGAGGACTATCCGAAGTTGATCGAGCCGGTGCTCAGGGGGAAGGCGCAAGTGGTCTACGGCTCGCGCTTCACCGGCCCGCGCAAGAACATGCTCTTCTGGCATTTCGTCGGCAACCGGTTCCTCGCATTGTTGACCAACATCCTCTACAACACCACCCTCTCGGATATGGAGACCTGCTACAAACTGTTCACCCGGGAGGCCCTTGAGGGCATGGTGTTGAAGTCGGACCATTTCGACATCGAACCGGAGATGACCGCTAAGATCCTCAAGAAGAAGATCAGGATCTTCGAGGTCCCCATCTCCTATGCCGGAAGGGAGATGGAAGAGGGGAAGAAGATAACCTGGAGAGACGGCATCCCCGCCCTGTGGACCCTGGTCAAGTACCGCTTCGTCGACTGACTCGTCCCTGCCCGCGTCGGCATCGGCATTGCGTGCGCTGCTCAAGGAGAACCGGCGCAAGCTCCCGATCTGGCAACGGTGGCGCGCAGGGGTTCTACTGGGACCTCGCCCGCAGAGGAAACTATTTGGGGTCAGACCTCAAAACTTGCACTGCAGACAATGCAGAGTTTTGAGATCTGACCCTTAGCGCTGTTTTATTTCAGGTTCTCGATGAAGGTGTCCATATCGATGGCCGGCAAGGTCATGATACGCACGGTTCCACGCGAAGACAGTTGTATGGATATTTTGCCGATGGTCTCGTTGTTGGGCGCCTCGACGATGTTGATGAAGTCGTACTGGCCCATGACCACATACTGTGCCAGCACCTTGCCGCCCATGGCCTCGACGTCCTTGTTCACTTCCTTGATGCGGTCAGGGTTCTTGGTGAGCGTGGCGCAGCCCTCATCCGTGAGACGGCTTATGAGTATATAGGTAGCCATCCGCACTCCTCCTTTCCTTCTCCCTTTTACGGGTTATCCGGACCTATGGATATAATCTTTCTACCCCGCGAGAAGCACGTGTAAACGGAGGACTGCGGCATAGGGTTACTGGCCCGGGGAACTACGGGGTCGGTCGCAGCAAAAAAGAAAGAAAGTGCGAAACGTGCATATGCAAAGGTAAGGCAGAAAGGGGAACGCCCAGGTGTAACCCTACTATAATATACCCACTAGCCCGGGAACTATGGGGTCGGAGCGACGAAGCGAAAAAGGGTTTCGAAACGCGCGTATAAGGTGGCTAATAGAAAAACGATCCCGTCCCGTGCGTCTCCCTACTATATAAACCCACCAGCCCGGGGAACTACGGGGTCGGTCGCAGCGGAGCGTGTTAGCGGAGCGAGACCGTTACCTGGAGGCCCCGGGCCCAAAAACCCTACTTCATGGATTGGATGAAATCGTCTACGGGCATGGCGGCTATGGTCTTTATCCTGAGGGTTCCGCGCGAAGCCAACTTCAGCGAGATGCGCATGATGGTAGCGGTGTCCGGGGCCTCCAGGATGTTCAGAAAATCATCCTCGCCCAGCAGTGCGTATTGGGCGAGGACCCTCGCCCCCAGGTCCTCCACGTCTTTGTTCACTTCCTTGATGCGCCCCGCGTCGCGGTTGATGGTATTGGCCCCCTGCTCGGTGAGCTTGGTCAACATGACGAAAATAGGCATCTCATCACCTCCCTGTTCGGTTCCTGGATAAAGGTGATTATAGCACGCGATAGGCGTCATATAGCCATTGACCGTTTATGGTTTATCATTGAGTGAGAGGCCATCGGCGGCGAATATGCGGGGAGGGAGACCTGGGGGGCGAGGA
Organism: uncultured Actinomycetota bacterium; assembly: GCA_964354675.1. Taxonomy (GTDB): domain Bacteria; phylum Actinomycetota; class Geothermincolia; order Geothermincolales; family RBG-13-55-18; genus SURF-21. The sequence continues at coordinate 19,052 of CAYHAT010000012.1, forward strand.
GAAAGTGAAGGTCAGCGTCGCGGGAACCATAGGTCGCGGGCTTGCCGCATCCTCTGCCTCATGCGAACAAGGGGTCCGGCTCGAAGATAGTGAGGAGGCCGCACCGTGATCCGCCTGCAGCGGGGTGCTCGTTACACGACCCCGCGATGGCTGCCGATAAGCGGAACAGATAAGACGGATAGATTCTGGAAAGGGTTCAGAGATGGGCGACGAGCCGGAGACGGATAAGCCACGCTACAAGCTGGCCTTGGTCTATCACCCGGACTTCGCGGTACACGGGTACCCCGCCTTGAGGGACCGGGTCGCACCCGCCTTTGAAGAGCTGCGCGCGCGGGGCATGCTCGACCGGGATGATGTCGAGGTGGTGGAGGCCGAACCGGCCGACGAGGAACTGGCGGCCCGCGCACATAGCCGGTCTCATATACACAGCGTGATGAACAGCGGATACTACGACACCGCCCTGCTCTCCGCGGGCTCCGTCATGCGAGGGTCGGTAGAGGTGGCGGCCGGGAGGGCGGCGTGCGCCTTCTGCTTCGTCGGGGCCGCCGGCCATCACGCCAGCCATGACGGGTTCTGGGGCTTCTGTTATCTCAACGACGTAGCCATGGCCATCACCCACCTGAGGGACGTTATCCACGTCAACCGTTTCGCCATCGTGGACATAGACCCCCATTTCGGTGACGGCACCCGGGACATCCTGGGACCGGATCCCGATGTCCTGCATATCAACTTCCACTCCGGGTACGCCATGGGCAGGGAGGACGGGCCGAACAATATCGATATTGCCCTTCCCCACCAGGTGACCGACGATCGTTTCCTGGCGGGGGTGGACGAGGCTCTGCGGGCGGTCAAGGATTTCGACCACGACCTGCTCTTCATCATATTCGGGCACGACAGCCACCACGACGATTACGGCGCCTTCGAGCTCAGTGACGGGGTGTACGAGGTGTTCGCGCGCAAAGTGAAGGAGCTATTCCCGCGCCGCGTCTGCTACGTGCTCTCCGGGGGCGCCAACCCGCGGGTGGCCCGCAGGGCTATCGGCGATGTGGTGGAGGTACTGGCGCTCTGACCAGAGGTGGAGGCATATGATCAACGCAGGCGTGAAGACCTTCAGGGTGGCGGTAGTGGTCCTGGGCACGGTCACCATGCTCTTTTTCCTGCTCCCGGTAGCCGGCGGCGGGGGGGAAGCCCGGGCCGCTTCGTCGCAGCGGGTGGTCTTGACCTTCGATGACGGCTACGGCTTCGACCACCGCATCCTGGACTTCCTCAACTCCCAGGGCATCACCGCTTCCGCCTTCGTCATCGGGTCATGGGCCCAGAGGAACCCTTCATTACTCCAGGAGATGGATTCACTGGGGTGGGATATATGCAACCATACCCAGAACCACCCCTGGCTCACCAAGATCACCGACCAGCAGATCGTGGCGGAGTTGAACACCTGCCAGGCGGTTATCGGCTCCACGACGGGCCAGTACCTGCCCATCTTCCGGCCTCCCGGCGGTTTTATCGACGCCAGGGTGATGAACCTGGCCTCTTCCATCGGATACGCCCCGGTGATGTGGGACTTTGACAGCATGGATGCGCTGAACACGAGTATCCCCGTCCCGGAGCGGGTGAACCGCATGGTCGGCGCCGCGGGGGATGGGGACATCATCCTCTTTCACTTCGGGGGCCGCAACACCCTGGAGCTGGTGACCGGGGTGGTGCAGGGGCTGCAGCGCCGGGGGTTCAGCTTCATCACCTTGAGCGAACTCTACGGTTGGAAGGACCTGGTGCGGGGGGGTGAATCCGGCCCCGGCATATCCGATGCGGCTCTGCGCTACTACTTCGCGGAGGGCACCACCCGCCCGGGATTCGAGGAGTGGCTCCTGGTCCTCAACCCCGGCTCGGAACCGGCGACCCTCCGGGCACACTATTACTCATCCCAGGAGGTAGTGCTCAAGGAATATACCGTGCCTCCGCGGCAGAGGTTATCCATCCTCGTCAAGGCGGAGGTCCCCTGGTCGGACGACGTCGCGGTGGTCCTGGAGTCCTCCGTACCGATTGCCGCAGAGAGGATGCTCTATTTCAACCGTGGGCGGGGTTACAGCGGCGGGTCCCTGTCCCGAGGCGTGAACGAAGCCTCCGTCATGCATTACTTCCCCGAGGGGACGGTGAGGCCGGGGTTCGAGGAATACCTGGCCGTCTTCAACCCCTCGGGGATCGTCGAAGCACAGGTGGAGGTGGAGCTCCACGGTGGCGGGGGAGTAGCCAAACAGGCTGTTTTCGGCGTCAAGCCCCTCACGCGTTTGACCATCCGCGTCAATGACCTGGTGGAGGGCGGGGACTACTCCATGGAGGTGCGTTCTTCCGCGCCGGTGGTGGCGGAGAGGTCCGAATACTTCGTATACAACGATATCCTCACCGGCTCCAGTTGCGCCACGGGCGCCTCCCGGCCCAGCGGCCGCTGGTTCTTCGCCGAGGGCACCACCCGGAGCTTCTTCGATGGCTATCTCACTGTCTTCAACCCCTGTGACTACGGCACCTGGCTCGAAGTGCGCATGATCGCCTCGGATGGGTCAGTGAGGGAGGAATCCCTGAGCCTCGCGGCGGGGGAGAGAAAGACCCTCCTGCTCAACTCCTACCTGCCCGCGGACATCGATTACTCCTTGACCATCTCCAGCCTGCTGCCCGTGGTGGCGGAGCGCGCCACCTATTTCGAGTTCCATAACATCATGGGCGGGTTCTGCAGCGGCGGCACCCCGGAGCCACGGGACCGCTGGTTGTTCCCCGAGGGATGCACCGCCCAGGGTTTCTCGGAGTGGCTGGCCCTCTTCAATCCCCAGGGGAAAGAGCAGGTCGTCATCGTAGATTATCTGCGCGCCGATGGCGAGGTCATCAACCGCGAGTACCTGCTGCCCCCGGAGGGGAGGGTCACCGTGGACGTCGGCGCCGAGGCGGGACAGTCTGACGCGGTCTCCATCGAGGTGAGCTCGCCGGCGGGTATAGTGGCGGAACGCTCCATCTACTTCAACCGCACCGGCCTTTAGTGCACCGTCCCATAAATACGCTGGCATTCAAACGCCGCTGCATCCGTCCTGTTTTCGTGTCCTATCGAAACGTCATTCCCAATCGAGGTTGCCGCGGCGGTTTCGCCTCCTCGCAATACGTCTCGTCGCGGAGCGACTCGGCTAGGTTCGCCGCAGGACGTGCGCCTGCCGGCCGTCAATCCGATACCGGCCCGAAGGGTTACCCTGCTCGGGATCCATCCGCTTAGGGCGTAGCTCCGATGGAGTCGTGGGCCCATCCCCGCCCCGGACCGTACATGGCCCGCTCGCACATCACCTGCCCGTCGGTGGCCTCCACCTTGGTGGAGACGTTGTAGGTGGTGACGGAGTCGAAGACGCCGTACCTGCCGTCGTGGCTTATGGAGCTAGAATTGCTCGGATTGTTGCCGGCGATCCCGGACGCGGAGGCGGAGCACAGACAAGCGGGGCATAGAAAAACCGCCTTCTTTGGGTATAATGTATAGGACGACGGGAGGAGATACTAAGGAGGTAGCATCGATGGCCAATGAGCAAGAGGAATTGTTGAACCAGGAAATAGAGGGCTACGAGGAGGAACTCCAAGTTCTGGCAGGCAAGCTGCAGGAACTGGCGGGAGTGGATTGCTCCTTCGGGGCTTGCGTCTTCGACCCGGAGATGAAGGACGTCGAGGACAAGCTCGCCGATATCGAGAAGAAGAAGAAGGTCCTGGCCGAGGTGATAGAAAGCCTCAAGAAGTGCGGCATCGAGTAAACTGAATCAGCGAAGACAAGGGGCTTCCTCCGGGAAGCCCCTTTCTGTTGGTGCGCCGGGCATGCAGGATAAGAAGGGGTCGTATCTTCGATCTTCGGTTTTCCGGGCTGTAAGTGATCCTTTCGATCCTCGTGCATGGAAATCGAAGACCGAAGACACGACCCCATTCCCTCGGTCGCGCGCCTTGCGGGCGTGGCGCCCCGGCACTCTCGGTGCATCACCGTATTTATGGAGCGGGGTACTTGGCCCGGGCCGGAAGAGACCTACTGCACCTCGTAGAACTTGTCCTCCGGTGCGCCGCAGATGGGGCACTTCTCGGGGATGACGTCGTCGGCCACGTAGCCGCAAACGCTGCACACATAATAGTCTGGGACCTTGTCCGCTACCATGTGTTGCAGAGAGCCCTCGTAAAGCTTGGCGTGCCTCTCCTCCACGTCGCGGGCGAAGGCGAACATGGAGGCAGCCGCCTTGTCGTCCTCCGCCTCGGCGTCGGCGATGAAAGTGTCATATCCCACCGCTGCGATCTTCTGCTCTTTGGCCAGGGCCTCCTCCAGGTTGGTCTCCGTGTCCTGGATCTCGCGCAGCAGGCGCAGGTTGTTGAAGGCGTGCACGCTCTCCGATTCCGCTACCGCGCGGAAAAGCTTGGCCACGCCCTCGTATTCCTCTTCCTCCGCCTTGGCTGCGAAGGCCTTGAGCCTCACCACCGCCTTCGCCTCGCCCGTGTAGGCGTCGTACAGGTTCTTCTGGGTCTTCTCGCCCATCGCTCCCCCTATCCCTTCTTCTTCACGAATACGTGGAACTCTCCGCCCTCTTCCTCTATACCCAGGCACTCGTGGCCGGTCTTGGAGCACCAGGCCGGCATATCGCTCTTGATCCCCTTGTCGTCGGCGATGACCTCCAGGACCTCGCCGTCCTCGAGCCCCTTTATCTCCTGAGAGGTCTTCACGATAGGCATGGGGCAGTACAGGCCTACGCAATCGAGTGTCTTATCAGCCTTCATGACCGCACCTCCTCTCGTTTACCGTTCCTTTAAGACCTTGATATCGTACCGCAACTCCTCGCATCACGCCGCCATAACGACACCGCGTAAGGCCATGTCCATATGCTCGTTTCACTGTATGTCAGGCTTTGATCCTCCATCTCCCGACCCTTTTGCCAACCACCTTATCGAAGAGATCCAAGACCTGATGCCAGTCTATATGAACAGGTTTATCTTGGACCCCGCCGCCTTCTCCACGTAGGTGGCGGCGCCCACGAACTCGTCCACCTCGGGGATGAAGTCCCCCTCGCCCAGTCCCATCAGGGCCATGGAGGTGGTGCAGGCAAGAAAGCGCACCCCGAGCTCCTTGGCCAGGGGGATCATCTCCTCCAGGGAGGGCATATGGTACTCCTTCATAAGCATCTTCATGGCCGCCTTGCCGCCGCCCAGCATGTTCAGGCGCGACAGCTTGAGGCGTCTCGCGCCGCCTTTGTTCATCATGCCCATCATCTTCTGCAGGGCTTTTCTGTCGCCGGCCCCGGTCTTCTCCTTCGTGACCACGTTCAGCCCCCAGAAGGTGAAGAACATGGTCACCTCCATGCCCATGGAAGCGGCCGTGGTGGCGATGTTGAAGGCCGCGAGCGCACGGTCCAGTTCGCCGCTGAAGACCACGATGGTGGCCTTCTCTGTTTCCTCGCTCATGCTCCTACCTCCTCTCTATCTCATGATCCCGCTCGCCTGCCGGTCAGCTCGCAAGCCGCGCGGCTCACCTCAGGCTGGCGGGCGGTATGCTCACTCTGATCATCCTTGCGGGCCCTCATTTCTGTCTGCCCGCGTTCCTTGATCGCCGGTCTCACGGGGTATAATCCGGTGAGGGCCGTGCCGGACCGGCCGGCCTCTTTTCCTCTTCGCCCTTCAGCTGGGCCTCACCGGGCTAGAGCTTCTCCCCGCACTCGGGGCAGTCCTCCGCCCCTTCCTTTGCCTTCCCGCCGCAGCTCTCGCAGGTGACGATGGTCACGCTGCAGGGTTGGCAGAATGGAGGCAGCTCCTCTACCACCGTTATATCCGCGTCGCAGTAGGGGCACTTGCAGACTGTTCTCTTCTCGGTCGCCTTCTCTTCCATCTCAACTCTGTCCTTTCTTGCTCTTGTATTCCTCGATGGCCAGGTGCAGGGCATCGGCCCCGAGGTTGGAAC
>CAYHAT010000013.1:0-24263 GCA_964354675.1 uncultured Actinomycetota bacterium
GCCGAGGAGTTCGAGCGCATCGCATCGGCGGGCCTGGAAGCCTCCATGATCTCGGAGATCCTCATCGAGGAGTCGATCATCGGCTGGAAAGAGTACGAGCTCGAGGTGATGCGGGACCTCAAGGACAACGTAGTGATCATCTGCTCCATAGAGAACTTCGATGCCATGGGCATCCACACCGGGGATTCCATCACGGTAGCCCCGGCGCAGACCCTTACGGACCGCGAGTACCAACTCATGCGCGACGCATCCATCGCCATCATCCGCGAGATCGGGGTGGAGACCGGGGGATCGAACATCCAGTTCGCCGTGGATCCGCGCGACGGCCGCATGGTGGTCATCGAGATGAATCCCCGCGTCTCCCGCTCCAGCGCCCTGGCCTCCAAGGCCACCGGCTTCCCCATCGCCAAGATCGCAGCCAAGCTCGCGGTGGGCTATACCCTGGACGAGATCCCCAACGACATCACGCGAGAGACGCCGGCATCCTTCGAGCCGACCATCGACTACTGCGTGGTGAAGATACCCCGCTTCACCTTCGAGAAGTTTCCGGGCGCCGACCCCACCCTGGGCATTTCCATGAAATCGGTGGGGGAGGTCATGGCTATCGGGCGTACCTTCAAGGAGGCCCTGCAGAAGGGGATCCGTTCCCTGGAGATCGGGCGCTTCGGGCTGGGCAGCGACCGCAAGGAGTCGTTGGACCTGGAAAGCATAACGACGCCGGAGGAGCGCGAGGAGGCGCTGGAGGTGGTGAGGGAGAAGCTTACCACGCCCAACGCGGAGCGCTTGTATTACTGCCGCTATGGGCTCAAGCTGGGAATGAGCGTGCAGGAGATGTACGAGATATCCCACATCGACCCCTGGTTCCTCGAGAACATCCGGGAGATCGTGGAGTTAGAGGATAAACTGCGCGGCCGCAGGCTGGAGGACATGGAGGACGCGGAGCTCTTCCGGGCCAAGTCTTTCGGCTTCTCCGACGTACAACTGGCCACCCTCATGGGGAGCGATGAGGCAACGGTGAGGGCAAGGCGCGCACAGGCCGCCCTCCGCCCCGTATACAAGCTGGTGGACACCTGCGCCGCGGAGTTCGAGGCTTATACCCCGTACTACTACTCATGTTACGAACAGGAGGAGGAACCCCTGGCGGATTCCCATGCCTCTGCTGCCAAGCCCAAGGTGATGATCCTGGGCGGCGGACCCAACCGCATCGGTCAGGGCATCGAGTTCGACTACTGCTGCGTGCACGCCTCCTTCGCCTTGCGCGAGGAGGGGTACGAGTCCATCATGGTCAACAACAATCCCGAGACGGTGTCCACCGACTACGACACCTCTGACCGCCTCTACTTCGAGCCCCTCACGCTGGAGGACGTGCTGGAGATCGTGGAGCGGGAGAAGCCCGAGGGCATCATCGTCCAGTTCGGGGGCCAGACACCCCTGAACCTGTCCGTCCCCCTCATGCGCGCCAACGCCCCCATCATCGGCACCAGCCCAGACTCCATCGACCGCGCCGAGGACCGCGACCGCTTCAAGGTGCTACTGCACGCGCTGGGCCTGCGCCAGCCAGAGAACGGTACCGCCATGTCCTTCGAGGAAGCGCTGCAGGTGGCCCACCGCATCGGCTACCCGGTGGTGGTGCGCCCCTCTTACGTGCTGGGAGGGCGGGGCATGGAGATCGTCTACGACGATCAGTCCCTGGAGGAGTTCATGCGCGGCGCCGCCGAGGTCTCACCCGACCATCCCGTGCTCATCGATAAGTTCCTGGAGGAAGCGGTGGAGATCGACGTGGACGCGGTGTCCGATGGCCGTGACGTGGTGGTGGCGGGGGTCATGGAACACATCGAGGAGGCGGGCGTGCACTCCGGTGACTCAGCCTGCGCCATCCCGCCTTTTTCCCTGGGAGAGGCCATGGTGGACGAGATCAAGCAGGCAACATATGCACTGTCCAGGGAGCTCAAGGTAGTCGGGTTGATGAACGTGCAGTACGCCGTGAAGGACGAGTTGCTCTACGTCCTGGAGGTCAACCCCCGCGCTTCGCGCACCGTGCCCTTCGTCTCCAAGGCCACCGGCATCTCGTGGGCCAAGGTGGCCACCAAGCTGCTGATCGGACGCACCCTGCGCGAACTGGGGATCACAGGCGAGGTGACAATAGAACATATCGCGGTCAAGGAGGCGGTGCTCCCCTTCAACCGCTTCTTCGGGGTGGACACCATCCTGGGACCGGAGATGCGCTCAACCGGCGAGGTCATGGGCATAGACCGCGACCTGGGCATGGCCTACGCCAAGAGCCAGATAGCGGCGGGCTCCATGCTGCCGCGCGAGGGCAATATCTTCGTCAGCGTCAAGGACAGCGACAAGAGGGACATCGTGCACATCTCCCGGCGCCTCTCGGAACTCGGCTTCAACATCCTGGCTACGCGGGGAACGGCCGAGGTGCTGCAGCGCAACGGGGTCAAGGTCGAGGTGCTGAACAAGATGCACGAAGGGCGCCCGCACGTCGTGGATTACATGAAGAACCGCGAGATGCAGCTGATCATAAACACTCCGTCGGGAAAGAGGCCGCGCTCCGACCAGTGGTCAATCCGCAGCTACGCGGTCCTCTACAACATCCCCCTCATCACCACCATGAGCGCGGCGCGCGCCGCTCTGCACGGGATGGAGTCTTTACTGGAGCGGGGTATGGAGGTCAAACCACTCCAGGACTGGCACGCAATATAGTCTGAAGCCTGATGTCTGAAGTCGGAGGAGCTCGCAGTATAACGTGGTTTTGTTTTCCCACGGGGGCTATTCCTCCGTGGGGTTCAGGAGCTTGCTGAGCATGATGGAAGCCGCCGGGTCGTAGTACTCCAGGCTCAGGAGATAGCCACCCCACTCGTCGCCACTGGGAAGGGTCTCCCCATAGAAGACCACGGTCAGGGAACGTACGGCGTTGGGCGGTATCCTGGAGACGCTGTCGGGCGCTTCCTCGCAGGTGGAGGTGTGCGACACGGGGTTGTAAACGCTGCGAGGCGCTACGGAGTCGGCGGGGTTTCTACTGCTGGCCAGGACGAGCTGGAAGTTCTTGGGGTTCAGGTTAACGTCAACGGAGCCGACGTTTTTGCCCTCCATCTCCACGACCAGCTTCCTCGTGCCGCTTTCCGAGGTGAGGTAGGACGAGTTCACAGACAGCTCCACGTCGGCGGGACTTAGCAAGGCCCCGGCGACACGCACATCGCCGCTGTCGATATCCGCGGCCGCCAAGTACAATATGAACAAGCCCAGGAGAACGATGGGTATGATAAAAGTGAAGAACATCTTCCGTGTTAACAAAATCCCACCTCCTATTATTGCGTCCTTGGAGTGTGGGCCTGTTTTTGCGTTCTTTGAATGCCCTGAAGCGATCCCGTCCTATGCCTTATTATACTACGTTTGACCGCCACCCTCCTCCACATGGGGTCAGCCGTTCAATCGACACACAGGGCCAGGTGTCCATATAGGGTCAGGTCCTAAGCATTGACCTCAAGGGCCTTGGATATCCTACCTTGGTCGCCGCTGCGCATCGCGGCGATAAGATCTTCATAGACCTTTCCAGACGGGATGCCCTGGCCATCGGTCTCCCGTATCTCGCCCCGTGAAAAGTCGTACTCATGCAGACCGAAACGCGGCTCGAAACTACCCCACTCGTAGTTGTCAGTGAGCGACCAGAAGGAATAGGCATTTATGGGGACTCCCTCCCTCACGCATTTCACGATCTCCCCCAGCATCCTCTTGAGGAAGACGTCCCGGGTAAGGCCGTCTTTGCGGGGGACCACCCTGGCATCCTTGGCTTGGCGGTGGCACATGCCGCTCTCCAGCACGTAGATGGGGAGCGTACCGGCATCTTCACTATAACCGCGGATAACTCCGCCGAACTCATCAGGGTCATAACGGTTCTCCCACAGCGACGTGTGCAGCAGGGGCTCTCTCTCCCTGAGCCGGCGAGGGGTCGGGAACCTGGGGGCGATCGCGGGTGAGAACGGGTCGTAGATATCCAGTCCCAGGAAGTCGACGAGTTCTTTACGCTGCGAATCGTAAGCGGCATCTATCGCCCTTTCGATATGGGCGGGATTGGAGAGCCGGGAGTACACTTTGTTGATGAAGCGGTAGTAAAGGGTAGCAAAAGAGTTCCTGCCCCACCTGGCACAGGCCAGCTCGAGGAACCTGCTGTCCCAGGCCGCCTGCTTTGCCTTGAAGTATTCCCCTAAACCGCCCTTGTCTATGCCGCGGGATGGCGCCCTCATAAGATCGAAATAGGCCTTGTCCAGGGAGTAAATACACATATTGTAGTTATTGAAGCTCACCTCGGGCCTGGCCCATCCCATCTCTTCGTAGAGGTCGTGGACGGCATTATAAGCGCGTACGTGGGCGATCATCATGTTCTCGCTCGCCCGGCGGGCTGCGGCGATACCCTTCTCTGTATGTGGATGCTCGCCCGTGACGTAGGTGAGCAGACCAAGCAAGTTGGGTTCGTTCAGGGTCACCCAGAGCCGGATGGGATGTTTGCCCGCCTGGACCAGGCGTTGGTTGATCTCCCGGGCGGAGTGAGCAACAAAGGCGACGAAGAGATCGACCATGTCATCGTCCAGCCATAGATCCACGCCGCACCAGGCTGGGTGGGTGAAGTGGAGCAAGGTGATCACGGGCGCCATGCCGGCATCCATCACCGCTCCCACGATCTCCGCGTAGCGGTCCAAGGCCTTGTCGTCGAAGGGGGGCGGCGAGGTCTTCTGCTCGGAGGTGCTGGGCTGGATCCTGGCCCACTCCAGGCTGAGGCGGAAGGCGTTCAACCCATGGGACGCGGCCAGTTCCACGTGTTCCATGTAACGGTCCCAGAAACGGCAGATATCCCCGGGACCCTCGACCTTGCCATCCCGCTCCCATTCCCACCAGTTGTTGCGCGGTCCATCGCCCCGGTTATAGCCGCCCTCCACCTGGTAGGCGGCGTTACTCACACCGAAGAGGAAATCGGAGGGCAATATGAAATCCGTGTGGATGGTCTCTGCCCTTGTACAATCCTTACTGGTCATAACCCCCTCCCAGCTTCGATAACCTCGACCCTCCCTATTATAACCGGAGGTTCTTCTCCCAGAAATGCAGGTAGTGAGAAATGATAACCGTAGGCAACACCTTGGGGTCAGGCCTCAAAAATTGCGTATTATGTTTGGGGCGATTGATACATCTGCGGTTTGCTGAGTGCAATTTTTGAGGCCTGACCCCAAGGTGTTGCCTGTTGCCCACACTTCTGGGAGAAGAACCTGGCTTGGCCTTGTTCGTTTAACGTGCGGAGGGAGGGGGAATCCTCTATATATATCTTGCGTGCCGTCCGATCGGAAAGCGGAAGGATGAAAGAGATACGCGTGCACGGACGCGGCGGCATGGGCAACGTCACCGCAGCGGAACTGCTTGCCCAGGCCGCCTTCGCCGATGGCAAGTACGCACAGGCCTTCCCCAGCTTCGGGGCGGAGAGGCAGGGCGCTCCCGTGGTGGCCTTCGTGCGCATAAGCGACCAGCCCATCCGCCTGCGGCAACAGGTATACGAGCCGGACTACCTCATCGTACAGGACCCCGGCCTCCTTTACTCCGGTGACATCATGGATGGCTTGAAGCCGGGCGGCACGCTGTTGGTCAACACCAACCGGCCGGGCGAGGAGCTGCCCATCGCCGCGGGATTCAAGATCTATACGGTGCCTGCCCTGCAGGTGGCCTACGAGATAATAGGCCGTCCCTTCTTCAACGTGGTCATGGTCGGCGCGTTTGCGTGCGCCACCGGCGTGGTGGGGCTGGAAGCGGTGGTGAAGGCCATAAAGGAGAGGTTCCCCGGAGAGCTGGGGGAGAAGGAAGCGGAGGCCACCCGGGTGGCTTGCGAGCGCATAGGGGAGTGCGGCTGATGCGCATCTTCGTGGGACGCAGGAGTAAGCCAGGGACCAGCCTGGAGAATTATACCAAAGCTTGGCGGGGCAAACACCCGGCGTATAAGCAGAAAGACTGTATCGGATGCCAGAGGTGTTTCCTGGGTTGCCCCGAGGGCACCGTTTACCAGATCGACAAGAAGAAGTTCGATGTCAACCTGGATTACTGCAAGGGATGCGGTATCTGCGCCCACGAGTGCCCAGTGGACGACATCGACATGGTGCTCGAGGAGGGCTGCGAGATGCCCGAACCGGAGTGAGGACGGACACCGAGTGAAGGAAGCAGCAGCATGAGGGTGATCCTGGAGGGTTCCCAGGCGGTGGCGGAAGCAGTGCGCCTGTGCCGCCCCAACCTGGTCTGTGCCTACCCCATCACCCCCCAGACCCACATCGTGGAGGAGCTCTCCTCGATGGTTGCCGACGGGCGCCTCCTTGCAGGCTACGTCCTGGCCGAGAGCGAGTTCGGCGCGGCTTCCATCGTCCTCGGCGGCAGCGCGGTGGGAGGACGCACTTACACCGCCACCAGCTCCCAAGGCCTGCTGCTCATGGTGGAGGTCATCTTCAACATCGCGGGCCTTCGCCTGCCGGTGGTCATGACCTGCGCCAACCGCGCCGTCTCCGCCCCCATCAACATCTGGAACGACCAGCAGGACGCCGTTTCCATCCGCGACTCCGGCTGGATACAGTTATTCGTGGAGGACAACCAGGAGGCCGTGGACACCCACATCCAGGCCTTCAAGATAGCCGAGGAGCTGATGATCCCGGTGATGGTGTGCATGGACGGATACGTGCTCACCCACACCTGGGAACCTGTGGACATCCCCGAGCAGGACGAGGTGGACCGTTTCCTCCCGCCCTATGACCCCATCTACAAGCTGGACCCGGACGACCCCTTCACCATGGGCTCCATGGTCGGCCCCGACGCCTACATGGAGACGCGTTACCACATGCACATGGATATGATGGAGGCGCGCTCGGTGATCAAGAGGATATGCGAGGAGTACCGCGAGGTCTTCGGTCGCGGCGGCACGGGGGTCATCGATACCTACGACATGCAGGACGCGGACGTAGTGCTGGTCTCCATGGGCTCCCTCCTGGGAACCATGCGCGATGCCGTTGACGAGCTGCGCGAGGAGGAGGGGCTCAAGGTGGGCCTGTTAAAGATCCGTTGTTTCCGCCCCTTCCCCAAGGACGCCGTGCATGACGCCATCAAGGAGGCGCAGACGGTAGGGGTGATCGAGAAAGACATCTCCCTCGGCCTGGAGGGGACATTGTGCTCGGAGATGCGTGCCGCCTTCTGCGGCGAGGAGTCGCCCGAGATATCCAGCTTTATCATGGGCCTGGGGGGAAGGGACATAAGGAAAGAGGAGATAAAGCAGATCGCGAGGGATCTGGCCGCGAATCCCGCCTGCCGGGTGGAATTCCGCGGCCTGCGGGAGGACCTGATGGCGGGTGATGAGCAATGACGCCGCGGGAAGATGGGCGCATCATCAACCTCATGGAGCCGGGACACACCGGCTGTGCGGGCTGCGGGCAGGCCATCGGCGCCCGCCTGGTGGCCAAAGCCGCGGGCCCCCGGGTGATCATCGCCAACGCCACCGGATGCCTGGAAGTATATACCACCACCTACCCCCGTACCGCGTGGGAAGTCCCCTGGATCCACTCCCTGTTCGAGAACGCCGCCTCGGTGGCTTCCGGCATGGAGGCGACCCTCAAGGCAATGGGACGTTACGAGGACATCAAGATCATCGCCCAGGCAGGGGACGGGGGCACAGCGGATATCGGCCTGGGATGCATTAGCGGCATGTTCGAACGGGGCCACGACATCCTCTACATCTGCTACGACAACGAGGGCTATATGAACACCGGCTACCAGCGCTCCAGCCTCACGCCGGTGGGAGCGCGCACTACCACCAGCCCCCCAGGGCGCAAGTCCTGGGGTAACACCACGCGCAAGAAGAACATGCCCCTCATCGCCGTAGCCCACGGGGTGCCCTACGTGGCCACCGCCACACCGGCCGAGCCTCGCGACCTCATGCGCAAGGTGCAGAAGGCCCTGGAGATAGAGGGACCCAAGTACCTGCACCTGCTGGTGCCCTGCGTGCCGGGCTGGGGCATAGAGTCGGAGCTATCGGTGGAGATGGCCCGACTGGCGGCGGAGACCTTCCTCTTCCCGGTGTTCGAGATAGAGAACGGCGTCATCACCAAGGTCAAGAAGGTGAAGGAACGGAAACCGGTCGAGGATTACCTGCGCCCGCAGAGGCGCTTTGCCCATCTCTTCAGGCCGGGCGGCGAGTCCATCCTGGAGGAGCTGCGGCGTATAGCGGAGGAGAACGCCCGCATCGAGCCCGGACCCGCCACCCTGGTTCTTACAAAACCCGAGGACCTATAGGGTAGAGCCCCGGCCCTATTGATCCTCACCGACGGATCTGGAGATATACTTGCGGATGCTCTCCACCATCTCCTTGAAGGCAAGCTTCAGTCCCTCGAACTCCTCGCCCTCGCGTATCTCTATCTCCACGTCCAGGTTGCCCTCCATGACCTGCTCGGCAGCGGTCGCGAGCTCGTCCATGGGCTCGGTTATCTGTTTCTTGATCAAGTAGTTGAGGACGAAGAAGATCAACAATATCACCACCAGGATGGAGCCGATGATGACCAGTCCCAGGATAATGCTTATATCCTTTTTCTCCGTGTTATAGAACTCATCTATGGCGGCTATTTCCTCCCCCATGGGCTTGACTCCCACGAAACCCACGACGTAGTCCATGACGGGGTCCTCGATCTTTCTTATGATGATGAGTTGCTCCCCTTTGAGTCCCAGTTCCGGGATCCCATCCTCCATCAGGATATAGGATGTTCCTTCGTTAATAGCCTTGCTCAGATACTCCGGCACATCCCAGTTGTAGACGAGGTCTGGTTCGCTGGAGGCGAAAAGGAAGCTGGTCGTAAAGACATCCCACTTGGCGATGATAAGGAGGGTATAGGATATCCCCAGGGTTCCCGATTCTACGATCGCCCCGATTCTTTGGTTCACGAAATCCTGCGTCTCCGTCACGCGTCCCTGGGCAAAGGCCTTGGCGTAGTCCTGGATACCTATGGAGAGCGCCTTTTCCATGATCACCGGTGTTAGAAGGTTGATAATATAGTCGAAGCTGGAGGAGATGTTCTCCGCCTCCGTTTGGATAAGTTTATCTTTGCTCTTATTGATAAGGCGGTTCTGGGAGGCTCGCACCAGGAAAAAGGTAGCCAGACCAGAGGCCAGGAGAACCACGACGATAAGCGCGGTTATCTCGTAGAGGATCCTGGATCTCTTCCTCCTTAACCTCTCATGTTTCTGCAGCTCCTTTTCTTCACTCATGTTCTCAACCCCCTGCTTAGTGGCCTTGCGGTTATATGGACCGAAGGCGCGCGATCCCCAATCGGCTAAAGGGAAAACGCCGCTTTGCCGGCTCTATGTTTGACGCCAAATCGGCACTCCGTCCAAGACTTGATGTGGAAGGTATGCAGCCTTGAGATGAACTCCCTTCGACCCCTAAACCATTGGTTCAATGCTTTGCCATATAATTCCTTCTATACAGTGAAACTTACGGGGCGGAGTAGGTGTGTAGAGGGAAGGGGATGTGGGGTTTATCAGCCGTCAACACTCGCAACGACGCCTGCCTTCAGCGCGGCGGTGTCTATCGACCCTAAGTCCTGTCCGTTAACCACCAGGCGTAGCGGCCCGCTGTCGGACTCGCATATGATCCTTAGCTCGCGTTTCCCCACAAGGTGGGATTCGATAATGAGATGCACGGTATCTCCCTTACGCTCGAGGCTCCTGACCGTGCAGCCGTCGATACCGAAAGCGCGGCCGGCCGGCAGGTCAACGAAGACCTGGCCGTGGCGGGAGAGGATGCGCGCCGCGGCGTACAGGGAAGAACCGGCTCCCCAATCGAGCATCAGGTAACCGGGAGTGGGGACGTCGTATCCGAAATGAGCGTAGTTCTCCTCTATGCCGCCACGCACGGAGGGGCGCAGTGGCACGTAGGGTTCGCGTCCCAGATACATGGTGGTGAAACAGGCGCGCAGAGTGGCGATCCCGCGCTCGAACAGTTCCCGCTCACCAGTGGCATGGTAGTAGTCGATGAGCAAAGGGGCGATGAGGCCCTGGCGGGCGTCGTTCCACTCCGCGTCGGTGTTCTGGGATGCGAATCCGCCGAAAACGTCGATGGAGAGGAAGGGTGGACTCCATACCTGGTGGTGGGCGAGGAGGCGGTCGAGGGCTTTGCGCCCCGCCTCCAGGTAGCGTTCCTCGCCGCAGGCCAGATAGAGCTGGAGGAAGGCGGCTGCCGTCCAGTATACGCACATGGTGTTCTCGGGGTGGCAGCCGCTGCGCGGGTCGACCCAGCCCACCGGTTTCGGCGAGCAGGAGAAAAAGGTCTCATAGTCATACCAGAGATTGGGAGTCACGACCTCGCTTATGAGGAAGTCGCCTCCCGCCCGCGCGCTCCTGAGGTATTCCTCCCGCCCGGTGACGTTGGCGAGAAGGGCGAGGAACATAACGGCGGAGGCGGACTCGGCGCTCTCCGCGAGACGGGGATCGACGACGACCCGGCCCTTTTTAAACCCGAACCAGGCGGGGAAAGCTCCGCTGGGTAGCTGGATCTGCATAACGGCTTCCGCCTGCAGCTTGCAGGCTTCGAGCGCAGCCGGCTTCTCGTCCAGGTCGCGGTGCCATTCCAGGAGGTGGTAGCCGGTGGTGCAGCTGTCCGCCAGGTGGTAGCGGTTCAAGACAGTGAACCCCCGGGTCCCCTTCCTCCACACCATCCTGTTGCCGACGAGGTAGAGGACGGCGGGGAAGAACCCGTCCGGGCGTGGCGATGCCAGGGCGAACTCGCGCACCAGCGAGGCCCTGCGCTCCAGCTCCTCGTCCTGTAGCTCCCGCGCCAACCAGGCCGCCCCGTAGGCCGAGCGCACGTTGTTGAACCAACTCTGCAGTTCGATGACGGAAGGTGAGGCGCCGGGGATAGAGCCCAGGGATTTGCGCAGGAGCCGGTAGAGTACGGGATGGCTGGTGACGTGGGCGGCCCCGAACCCGAGGATGGCCGCGTAAAGACGCGGCAGGAGGATAAACGCGGTGTTGGTCAGCTTGTCACGCCGCAGCGGTGGGAATCTGGAGTTCATGTTATACGCATAGGCGCCGCCGCAGCGCTTTCCATCTATCTCCAGATCCGTCCAGTTCTCCTCATTGAGGAATGCCCAGTTCCCGGCGAGCTCTGCGTACTCGTCCAGGGGCAGTTGCTGTGGGCCGGGTCCGGACATCCGAGGTTGGCCGAAATCTTCCCAAAGGAAGGAGTTCACACGGCGGTGCAGCTCCGTCCCACTGCCGTCCGTAACAAACAGATAATAGGAAAGAACGGCCTCCTGGCCCTTCTTCAACGCGAAGCCGGGAAAGGTGCGGGCGGTGAAATACACGTGGCCTTTCACGCGGTGTCCGATGATCCCGTAGGTTATGGCATCCCTCTCCAGGATGAGGGCGGTCCGTAACCCGGCCTGGTTCAAGGTGTCCAGGGCCGCGAGGTCGGGCACCACGGCCAGGGATGTCGATCTCCCCTCCAGGATGCAACAGGGAGACCGGAATATCTGGTCGGGTGCGACCATGTCTCGCTCGGGATGGAGATGGGGAACGAAGCGGAAGCCGTCTTTTCTAATGGGATCGAGAAGCTTGAGGGCGGCCATACACTTGACCAGGAACATGCTCCGCCTGGCCCGCAGCCGGTGCTCCAGCCGGAAGACGCCTTCGTCCAGCGTTTGGGCCGAGGTCTCTATATCCAGGTACCTCGTGGGGTCTGCATATCTAGACGGCGAGCACGGGCTCCACGCGATCATATCCAACAGCGGGGCACCATCGACTATGGCTCTGTCCTCGTCTGTTTTCTCGAGGTAGATGGATAGGGAAGGGGCCCCTAGAGTATGCGCTAATCCCAAGCGGAACATATCTTCCCTCCGAAGACCCGCGCCATGTCGAGCAGCTTACGCCTGTTCACCGATCAAGGCGCGATCGACGGCTGAGACTCCCTGCGATAGAAGAAAGGCCCCGTATCAACGGGACCCTATCATCACATGGGCTCAGATCCTAGTTGCGTGCCGCCAGACCGTAGATGAGATAGTCGGTGACAGCGTCAGCGACCCTGGGTATGTCTACATTTTGATTGAACATGAAGAGCTGCAAGCCGAGGTGTTGAGGAACGCCGGCCACCAGGGTAGCCACGATGTCGACGTCCATAGGGCGGAACATGCCCTTCTCGATGCCACGGTTCAAGAGTATTTTCACCATCTCCGCGACCCGCTGCTGCCATTCGACTATAC
Organism: uncultured Actinomycetota bacterium; assembly: GCA_964354675.1. Taxonomy (GTDB): domain Bacteria; phylum Actinomycetota; class Geothermincolia; order Geothermincolales; family RBG-13-55-18; genus SURF-21. Next base: position 12,270 of record CAYHAT010000013.1, read on the forward strand.
GGAAGTCGATCTCGGGATTCATCCCCATCACTTCCTTGATGTAGATGGCGGAGAACTCCCAGTTCTCGCTGAAGAACTTGTAGAGCTCGAGTATGGTGTTCTTCGTCTTCTCCTTGAGCTCTTCGATGGTCGAGGGGATTTCGCCCAGTTCCCTCGCGGTTATTTCGAACATACTGTTCAGTATGCTGTCCACGAGTTCCACGAAAAGGTCCCTCTTACTGTCGAAGTAACTGTAGAACGTGGCCCGAGCGACGCGAGCTTCCTGCAGTATGTCCTCTACGGAACAATGGTTGAATCCTTTGCGGGAAAAGATACGTATCCCTGCATTGACGATGTCAGCTCTTTTATCTCTTCTTGGCAAGTTGTCTCCTCCTTCGCCAATGAATAACTACACGATTTTTATATATTTTCCACAAAAATAGCCTGAATTGTCAAACTGCCATGGATTATGGTTGTCTATGCTATGCTGGGAAAAACGTCTATCAAAGGCGTACACGCAGGGTAAACTTATTCGAAGAATGGTGAAGAAGCACATGACCCGACCTATTGAACAACGCCCGGATGGAGATTGGGTAAGGCTTCAGAGTGGGTTGAAGAAGAGCCAAGCCGCGAGGCTTTTACCGCAGGTCGACCGCAGACTTCTGCGCTGTTACGGGGACCGTGCCTGGGACCCGCAGTTCCCGGAACTTCTAGACGGGCTTGTTCACACCATCCTTTCCCAGAACACCAGCGATATCAATTCACACCGAGCTTTCCGGCTGTTAAAAGAGGAGTTCCCGACATGGGAGGATGCGGCCGGCGCGCGGACGGAGGAGATCGAGAAGGCCATCCGCTCTGGGGGTATATCGCGCGTGAAGGCGGAGCGCATCAAGCTGGTGCTGGAGAGGGTCAACCGGGATTGCGGCGCCTATTCCCTCGATTGCCTGAGGGACATGGAAACCGAGCAGGCGATGCAGTATCTACTGGATATGCCGGGGGTGGGGAGGAAGACAGCGGCGGTGCTGCTGCTATTCCAGATGGGTCAACCCTACTTCCCGGTGGATACTCATATCTTCCGGGTGGGTAAGAGGCTGGGTATCATCCCCGTGAAAGCGAGCCCGGAACGGGCGCACGATGTCATGGATATACTGGTCCCGGACGATATAAAGTTCAGGCTGCACATCAACTTGATCGAACATGGCAGACGGGTGTGCAAAGCGCGGAAACCAAACTGCCCCGATTGCTGTCTTAACGATATATGTCCGCGCATAGGTGTGAAGGAGGAAGGAAACGGCGATGCGTAAGATATTCACGGCCGTCATACTGGTCCTGGTCATCCTGGCCCTGTCTCTGTCGCTGGCTCTAGCCCAGGGCAACCAGGCTGAGGTAAACGAGGTCTTCACCGAGACGGAGGAGGTGCGTGGGCTTCAGGCCGACCCCAATATCAAGGTGAACTATATGAACCAGGATCAGCTCGAGCAGCGTATGCTCAAGGACTTCGCCGAGGACAACCCGGAAGAGGAGATACAGGACGCACAGGATATCATGGTCATGCTGGGCTTCATCGAGCCCGACCTGAACCTGAAGGATTTCTACATCGCTCTCTTGACGGAGCAGATAGCCGGCTTCTACGACCCCGAGGACAACAGCCTCTACCTCATATCAGAGGATGGGTCCATGGGCGTCATGGACCAATACACCCTGTCCCACGAGCTTGTCCATTACCTGCAGGATGAGAACTTCGACCTCATGCGCCCGCCCTTCGACGATCCCGAAGATGCCGCGGTGGAAACGGATGATGACGCGTCCTTTGCCGCGACCGCCCTGGTGGAGGGCGATGCCATGATCGCATCGGAGGATTGGCTGATGGAGTACGTCGACCTCGAAGATACCATGAACATGGAGCTCGAGGGCGAGGACTACTCCACGGAAGTGTTGGACAGTGCCCCGGATTATATCAGGGACGGCCTGCTCTTCCCCTACATGGAGGGCGCGGATTTCGCGCGCTACGTCTACGATAAGGGCGGCTTCGACGCAATCGATAAAGCGTATAGCGAGCCGCCATCCACGACGGAACAGATCTACCACCCGGAAAAATATGTAAAGGGAGAGGAAGCGGTGGAGGTAGAGCTTCCCGATATCTCCTCCAAGCTCGGAGATGATTGGGAACTCGACTACGACAACGTGCTAGGCGAGTTCGACGTCTACGAGTTATTCAAGCCCTACTTCAAGGATGATGACGCAAAGGCTGCTGCTGCGGGCTGGGGTGGTAACCGCTATCACTATTACAGCAACAGCGATGGGGACAAGCTACTGGTACAGGAATATGCGTGGGACAGCGAGAAGGACGCCCAGGAGTTCGCCTCCGCTTACGTGAAATACGTCGAAGACCGCTTCGAGGGAGAGATTAAAAACGAATCCCCGATAGGGGCTTGGATGATATGGTCCACCGACGATTACACCCTGGGGCTGAAGAGGGATGGCGTTAACACCTACCTGGTACAGACAACCGTCGATGAGCCCCTTGACGTCGCCATCGCGGCGTTGGGCGAAGAGGGTGACGCCATCGACGAGGGCGCCCTCGAAGCGGAGGAGAAAAAGGACAGCGGCGAGGAGACCGACCTCAGCTGGTTGGTCATGGGCTTAGTCGTTGGTTTGTTGGCGTTGGGCATCATCCTGGTAATAGTGATGTTCGTGTTGTTCCGCCGCCCGCCGGCACCACCCGCACAGCCCCCGACCGGGACTTACGGACCATACTACTATCCTCCCGGCGGAGGTAGCGGCAGTGTCGCCGGGCCGCAGCAGGTGGGTGGGGCTCCCAGCGCGAGTCCGCCAGCGCCACCGGTTTACCAACCCCCGCCGCCCCCGCCTTCGCAGGTACCGCCACCTCCGGGGACGGAAGGTGATTCATAGCCAAAGGTTTTATCGAACTTATAGGTTTCCCCGACAAGACCATTGCGAACGACATCGGTATGCGCAAGGAGGCATTACGAAGGCTGTCTCTCTAGCCATTGTGAGCGAAGCGAATCGATCTCATAAGTGCCGAGTCGTTCTCAAGGGCCTGAACGGATAAATAAGCTGGGTGGAATCCGGAGTCTGAAAAAGCCGATCCTTCGTATTCAACCCCGCTTCTCCTTTACGCTATAATATTCATCTGAAGTGAAGAATACAGCGGGCCCATAGCTCAGTTGGCAGAGCAGCGGACTCATAATCCGCGTGTCGCAGGTTCGAGTCCTGCTGGGCCCACCAGTAAAAAGGCAGGTCAGAGGCTATATTATCTGGCCTGCTTTTCTTATTCTGAAGGGGGAGAAATCCCGTTTAAACGAATCTTCTTACCCTGCATGACATCCCCTTAATTCCTCAAGGTTCTCTATATCCCCGGTGTCTATCTTGGGCATAGCGGACCCCTTCTCGATAGTTACAGACCAGTTGGTACCCTATATAGCATAATTATCGGCGATGACACGTTGTGGTTGATTGTGGGTGAAACTGATTCAAGAGCCCGTCATGTTGACGATAAATAAGTGTCCATATATAATGACACGTGTCTATAAATAAAGGCACGTGTCTGTAGATAAAGGCATAACGGAGATGAAAGAAACACAAGGATACAGCAATGAGGTTTCATGAAACACTGGAAGATATACTGGGCAGCAAGATCAAGATAAGGATCCTGCGCCTGTTCTACCGTACAAAAGGGTCATACACGGGCAGGGATATAGCGAAGCTAATCGATTGTTCCCCAGAGGCTACAAGGAAGGCGCTAAATGACCTAGTAAGCAATGGCCTGCTGAAGCTTGATTACGTGGGCACTTCGCACAATTACTATCTCAATGAAGATCACATGCTCGTCGACAAGGTGGTCAAAAAGGCCTTCTTCGCCGAGCAAAACTCCATACGGGAGATCGCAAGGATATTCAAGGAGCAGTTGGGAGACGGATTCCAAAAAGCGGTCATCTTCGGAAGTGTTGCCAAGAAGAAGGAGAGGCCAGATAGTGACATCGACATCCTGGTAGTCATAAGGAACAGCACAAATCTGGATTCCATTGAAGACCAGGTAAACAAGGCAGCCAATCTGGCAACCGCCGCTTCCGGGAATCCGGTCATGCCCATAGTGATCCAGGCGGGTGAATATGAAAGGAAGAAAAAGGCTAAGAGCAGGCAGGGCATCTGGAAGGAGATCTTCGACAGGGATAAGTCCATAACCTATACAAGAGAGGATATAGAGACTTATGGTTCGGAAGACCAATAGAAAATCCGTGGAGAGATCGGATTCGAGGAACCTTCTGAAAAAAGCAATCGAGGCCAGGGATACCATGCATTCGGAGCTGGAGAAAGGAAGCTTTAACTCCGCCGCATCGAGTGCGGTAAAGTGCGCCATCAACGCCTGTAATGCTTTGACCGTAGCCGTATCGGGAGAGATATCCTCGGGGAAGAAGCATGAAGACGCCGCTTTCCTGCTGGTGGAAAAGGTTAAAGGTAAAGACGTTAAAGAGGCGGAAAGAATATTCAGACGCATTGTGAGCAAGAAGACAAATATAGATTATGGCGTTAAACTGACAAGAAAGGGCGACGCCGAAAGTATCGTGATAAACGCGGATGAGTTTCTCGAGTGGGTAGAGGGCAGGATGCCTCCGGAGTATAGATAGCCGAGAACCCATAACCACTATATGACCACCAAACAGGATGCACGCCGGGGAGGGTAGAAATAGATAGCAGAAACAGGATATAGAACAAAGCCAGTCCTGATGCGGAATAGAGCGTTACAAGCATAATCAAGCAACAAATGGATATATCAGGAAAAACACCAGCAAATCAGACTCATAATCCGCGTGTCGCAGGTTCGAGTCCTGCTGGGCCCACCAGTATAAAAGCAGGTCAGAGGCTATATTATCTGGCCTGCTTTTCTTATTCTGGAGTGCGAGAAATCCCGTTTAAACGAATCTTCTTACCCTGCATGACATCCCCTTAATTCCTCAAGGTTCTCTATATCCCCGGTGTCTATCTTGGGCATAGCGGACCCCTTCTCGATAGTTACAGACCAGTTGGTACCCTATATAGCATAATTATCGGCGATGACACGTTGTGGTTGATTGTGGGTGAAACTGATTCAAGAGCCCGTCATGTTGACGATAAATAAGTGTCCATATATAATGACACGTGTCTATAAATAAAGGCACGTGTCTGTAGATAAAGGCATAACGGAGATGAAAGAAACACAAGGATACAGCAATGAGGTTTCATGAAACACTGGAAGATATACTGGGCAGCAAGATCAAGATAAGGATCCTGCGCCTGTTCTACCGTACAAAAGGGTCATACACGGGCAGGGATATAGCGAAGCTAATCGATTGTTCCCCAGAGGCTACAAGGAAGGCGCTAAATGACCTAGTAAGCAATGGCCTGCTGAAGCTTGATTACGTGGGCACTTCGCACAATTACTATCTCAATGAAGATCACATGCTCGTCGACAAGGTGGTCAAAAAGGCCTTCTTCGCCGAGCAAAACTCCATACGGGAGATCGCAAGGATATTCAAGGAGCAGTTGGGAGACGGATTCCAAAAAGCGGTCATCTTCGGAAGTGTTGCCAAGAAGAAGGAGAGGCCAGATAGTGACATCGACATCCTGGTAGTCATAAGGAACAGCACAAATCTGGATTCCATTGAAGACCAGGTAAACAAGGCAGCCAATCTGGCAACCGCCGCTTCCGGGAATCCGGTCATGCCCATAGTGATCCAGGCGGGTGAATATGAAAGGAAGAAAAAGGCTAAGAGCAGGCAGGGCATCTGGAAGGAGATCTTCGACAGGGATAAGTCCATAACCTATACAAGAGAGGATATAGAGACTTATGGTTCGGAAGACCAATAGAAAATCCGTGGAGAGATCGGATTCGAGGAACCTTCTGAAAAAAGCAATCGAGGCCAGGGATACCATGCATTCGGAGCTGGAGAAAGGAAGCTTTAACTCCGCCGCATCGAGTGCGGTAAAGTGCGCCATCAACGCCTGTAATGCTTTGACCGTAGCCGTATCGGGAGAGATATCCTCGGGGAAGAAGCATGAAGACGCCGCTTTCCTGCTGGTGGAAAAGGTTAAAGGTAAAGACGTTAAAGAGGCGGAAAGAATATTCAGACGCATTGTGAGCAAGAAGACAAATATAGATTATGGCGTTAAACTGACAAGAAAGGGCGACGCCGAAAGTATCGTGATAAACGCGGATGAGTTTCTCGAGTGGGTAGAGGGCAGGATGCCTCCGGAGTATAGATAGCCGAGAACCCATAACCACTATATGACCACCAAACAGGATGCACGCCGGGGAGGGTAGAAATAGATAGCAGAAACAGGATATAGAACAAAGCCAGTCCTGATGCGGAATAGAGCGTTACAAGCATAATCAAGCAACAAATGGATATATCAGGAAAAACACCAGCAAATCAGACTCATAATCCGCGTGTCGCAGGTTCGAGTCCTGCTGGGCCCACCAGTATAAAAGCAGGTCAGAGGGTATGCACTCTGACCTTCTCTTGTTGGAACAGGGACTTGATCCAGCCATAACCACCGAGCAATGAAGCGTTTTAGCAGGTAAAGTACATGTTGTTGAACGACACGCGGACACGACTGTCACCGTGTCCGATTTGGGCCCCAGTCAGTGGCATAGGATAAAACGCAAGCAAATGGAGCCAAGATCACGTTAAGAGATTACGAATAGACGGAACCCCCCCTTATGCCTTGATGCCTGCAGCCGGGCAAGGTGATGGTGTAGAAGACAGCTTCACTTTGCCTTGTTGCGAATTAGAAACATTAAATATATAATGTAATTGTAATTTAATAATAATAACAAAGAGATGTGATTTAATGGATATCAATATCTTCAATCCCTGGTGGAGAACGGGGAAGGTACCCTCAAGTCTTGTCGGCAGGAAGAGAAGGGCTTTCAAAGAACTCCTGCCCTACCTCGACCTCAGGCAGATCCTCATCCTCTATGGCTTGCGCAGGGCGGGAAAGACTACACTGATGTTCCAGATCATCGAGGAACTGCTTGAGAAGAAGGGTGTCTCGCCCCTGCAGATCCTCTATTTCTCGTTCGACGAGGAAAGCGAGGATATCGCCGAGATTCTCAAGACCTACGAAACTGAAGTCTTGGGAGAGAGAATCTCGGATGGCAGGAACATCTATCTTTTCCTGGATGAGGTACAGAAGCTCGGAGGCTGGCCCGATAAGGTGAAGATCGTCTATGATCTTAACCCCAACGTTAAGATATTCCTTTCTGGCTCCGCAGCAATAAATCTCTCTAAGGGCGGCAAGGAAAGCCTGGCGGGGAGGTTTTTCGAGTTTCTGATAGAGCCTTTGGGCTTCGACGAGTACCTCGAATTCAAGAAGATCGACATCGACCGGAGAAGGGAAACGGTTTACGAGACGGAGATCAAGCGAAGCCTGAAGGACTTCATGATCACGGGAGGTTTCATCGAGGCGCTGGAACTCGACGATATCCGCAGAAGAAAGTACTTCCGGGAAGGCCTGCTGGAGCGCGTGATCTTTCGCGATCTGCCGGAGAGCTTCTCCATCAGGTCCGCCGATCTGCTTCACCGCTGCATGAGCGTCTTCGCGGCACATCCAGGGATGATCCTTGACTACAGGAATCTCGGAAACGATCTCGGGTACGACCAGAGAACCGTCTCGGATTATATCTCTTACCTTGAATACGCATTGCTCGTGAGCAAACTCTACAACTTCTCTTCCAACCGCCTGACCAGTGAAAAAAAGATGCGGAAGGTCTACCCCTCCAACACGGCTTTCAGTTTTGCCCTCTCAGGAGAAAGCGACTTCTTCGTGCTTGCGGAGCAGTTCTTCGCGAACACGCTCAAGGCTGGGTTTTTCTGGAGATCTCCGCAAAAGGACGAGGTCGACCTGGTCCTTTCCTCGGAGGAGAGAGTGGTGCCAATTGAAATAAAGATGAGGAGCGACATCAGGAGAAGAGATGCAAAGCCCCTGTTCAAATTCATGACAAGGTACGGCATCAGCAAGGGCTATATCATATCCTCCGACCTCGAAACGGTCTTCAGAGACAGTGACCTGAAGGTTGAAGTTATTCCCTACTGGAGGCACTGGACAATCAAGCGAAAACTCGTGGAATGAGTGCGTTGTCAGGTGTAAGAATAGCCATCCCCACCCCCCTTCTTCAATAACCGTTCATATATGCATTTAAAATGTATGATCGCAGATTGAACGACAAGGAGATCAAGTAGGGAAGTCCAGGGGACGTCGTACCCCATGGTGTGGATATGGACTGAGCGGAAGCCTCCGTAACCACTATATGACCACCAAGCAGGATGCACGCCTGAGTGGGAAGAAATAGAAAGCAGCAGCAGGATATAAATGATCCCCGCTCCTGATACGGAATAGAGCGTTACAAGCACAACCAAGCAATAAATGGATATATCAGGAAATATGCTATCAGATCAGCCTCATAATCCGCGTGTCGCAGGTTCGAGTCCTGCTGGGCCCACCAATATTTATCAGGGGTTATATGGGCAAAGGACCTCGTTGGGAGGTTCTGTTCAGGGGGGAATGTGGCTGGTTTTGTAGTTTTTTGTGCCCTTTGGCCGGTCGCCGATCCCGGCAGGGCCCCTGGTATTATTTCCCAGGATAAGCATATACGCCGGCTTCAATGGCAACCTGGCGAAGGGCACCGTCTTGTCGTGCGGCGAATCGTTATCGGCTCAGGCCGGGTTCGGCTACGACTCTCACTGGTACACCATAGCCGACTTCAAGCCGGGCGCGTCGGCTGATGCGAGCCTGCCGTACGCTGCGATGGATGCCAAGCCATACATAAGGGAAGCGGTTGAGTGTCTGCTCTACGATGTGGTGGGGCCGTATATCGACGTCATGCAGTTTATAAGGCTCCACTCCAAACCGAGCGAAGATCCCTGGTGGGTCGTCTACGGGGGAGTGCAGGCCGACGGCGGCGCGGACATCGACCTGCTCATCTGGAGATTGAAGTGGTCGGGCAAGATATACGGATATGAGTGGAAGATAAAGAGCGCCCCGCCGAAGTAACCGGGACGGCCCCGAACTCAAGCGCAAAGGGGGCCCAAGTGACAGTGCCGCCCGGAATATCCGGGTTGGAAGGACGAAGAAAAAATCGCAAGCGGGTTAAGTCTTCGTGTCCTGCTGTGCCCACAACAAAAAACTGGCGTATAGACCCCGGTTTGTGTTCTTCCGGTTCGAACAGACTCTAGGTGCCCATCATCCCCCTGCTACAGCGAAATGGACGATAAGTCCAGAAACGTCTGAGAGGCCTGTTTTACAGCTATTTTATGCTTGGTTTGATTAACCAGTGAATATCTGCCGTTCACCGTCGGATTACTACCAGACCCGAGTTTCTTTACCAATATATCTATATATAGACGTTAAAATTGATATAGAGCAGAAAAGTTTTCTATAAAGCTGCCGATAACAGTTGGTAGCGTTGGGAAAATACCAGCTAGAAGCATGAGAAAGATCATATGAGGAACAAGAAACGCCGGGATAAACTCCAACATATAGAAAACAACGTTCTTTTCCGTAACGAATCTAAGGGAAACAAAAGCGTGAGAAGAAGAATAAGACCCATCTTCACCGGGTTTATCCCGATCTTCCTTACGGCCTTCATTTTACTAGCCTATCAGCTGTCTCCATTTATTTCCTATGCGGCAGCAGGGGTTCAAAACGAACCTGCATCCATCGACCTTGCGAACGATACCGGCTACATGCCAGCGCTACTGGGAGGGAGTCTTGGCGATGGCTCCTTGACCTCCAAGCTCGCCGGCCATGCTCCTGGGGTCGCTCCAGATGAGATCGCCATCAAGATCGCCGATGTTGATTTTCAAAACAGGAGCGAGGGAGAGAGTCTGTCAACCGCAGAAGCTTACAAGGCACTCCTGCACGTTTCCACCACCCGGGACGAGCTCGAACGCAAAGCCGGCGTGGACAAGAGCTCCATGTCGGAGGATATCCAGGAAGAGATACTCGCGGAAGTAGCTGATGTGGCCGCGAGTGAGAAAGGGATCTCCGGCAGCGATGTTGTCGGCGTCATCGCCGGAGCGTTAGCGAAACACGGACGGAGGCAGGCAACAACCCCGGCAGCTGAGGCGGGAGGGGAGGAGTCGCCGCTGCTGCAGGTTACGGCGGTCGATCCCCAGGGCGAAAGTATAGTCATCCCCGACGAGAACATCAGCTTCCAGGCGGGTTCCGTGATCATGGTCATCGATCCACCCAGGAGCTTCACCCCCGGTCTCTATCACGCCAAGATCCGCATCGTAAACCCGATCACCGGTGAGATAAAGGAATTTGAACAGGATTTCGCCTGGGGTGTCCTGGCGATGAACACGGATCAGGATGTGTACGAGGCGGGTCAGACGGCGGATATCCATGTGGGGGTCCTCGATGATCGGGGCGAGATAGTCGCCGATGCCGATGTCATCTTACAGGTCGTCGCTCCCGATGGTTCGATCCAAAGTTTAAACGTTCCGGCCACCGGAACCTGCGGCATAAAGGAAATCGGTTTTATCGAACCGGATTACCGGGTTGCCTACACCTTCGATCAGGTGGGGGAATATCAGCTTACCCTCACCACCACGCATGCCAACGGTGCCCGCTCGATGACCTCTACGGTGGAGGTCGTAGAGAACGCTCCCTTTATCGTTAAGAGGACCTCGGCCACCCGTAACTACCCGGCCGGACCCACACCGATGACGGTGGAGGTTGAGTTTCTCGAGGATTTCTCTGGCGAGATAGTCGACGTCGTCCCCGCCGAGTTCGACATCTCCAATCTTTCTCCATCCGGAGACATCAGCATGGCGGAGTCGGGAGACGCCAAACTGATAGTGTGGGATGGGGACTTCATAGCGGGGGAGACAGCCCGGTTTTCCTATGACTTCGATGCTCCCGATGTATCACCCGAGTTCTATACCGTAGGGCCTCTTGCAATCGGGGACGCGCACGAACGGCGCGCTTGGCAGATCGCAAACGACGTGGCCGAGAGCTACATCTACGGGGGGGCCGCCGGCGGCCAGATCTACCGCACTCACCTGACCGACGGCGTGAGCACCCTGTTGGCGACGATACCGATCGCTCCCACCTACGGGAACGCCATGGCGGCCAATCCCGATAACGGCGGGTTGTGCTACTACGGCAATCTCAAGATCATGTACTACTGGAATCCCGCGGAGGGCACGGGGGCGGGCGCTTTTCACACGCTCTACGATTTATCCGGCATTTTCCCTGCCAATGTAGGAGCACTGGATAGCGGCGGCGGGGCGTATCTGGACGGCAAGCTCTACATCGGGCCGGAATATACCAACTCCGGGCTTACTTGGAATAACGGAGACATGTACGACATCTACGAGTTGACGCTTGCGGCGGATGGAAAAAGCGTTACATCGCAGAGACGATTGAACATCACTACCATCTCCGGTTACAGGCCTAACCAGTTCGCAGGGTTCGGTGATATCTCCGTCCTGCGTAGTGGGGCAAGCGGGATGCTCTACGCATCGACGGGCACCTGGTGGTGGTCGTTCAATCTTGCTACCAACACCTTTACCCGTATCAATACTGCTACTACTTGGACGTCGATGCAGCTGGGTCAGATGATATCCAAGAGGGTATTTGCGGGGAATTTCCCAACCTCTCAGATTCAGGAGGTGAATGTAGCCACGGGGGCTCTTATCGGTTCCCCGGTTGGCATTTCTTACGCTCCTTCGGATCTGACGGAACCTTACAATGCCCGTACGGGAATAGCCGATCTCAGCCTTACCAAGGCGGTGAACAATCCCACCCCCAACGTGGGGGAAACCGTCACTTTCACCTTAACCGTCGCCAACGGCGGGCCGGATGCGGCCTATAATATATCTGTGGGAGATGTTATCCCCTCCGGTTACTCCTACGTGGCCGGCTCCATCGCCGGCGGGAGCAGCAGAAGTGATGCCGGCGCCCCCACCTTGACCTGGACGGTGAACTCACTCGCCTCTGGCGCCTCGA
>CAYHAT010000014.1:0-3164 GCA_964354675.1 uncultured Actinomycetota bacterium
CCCAAGGGTAGCTACCATTATCATGCTACTACCCACACTTTTCGGAGAAGAACCTGGTTTTTAGAAGGAGGAGCTGTCACGTCCGACAAGGAGAGTCTCGAGAGGAACATCCTGCGCAGGTTTAATATCGGTGATGTTCCCAAGCGCAGCGCCGCCAAGCACCCCGACCTCACATCCCTGGTATTCATGGGGAACAAGGTCGCCTTCAGCGAGCTCAACGACAACTGCAGCCGTATGGCCCAAGTCTTTGAGGGACTGGGAGCGAAAAAGGGCGACCGCATATCTTTCATGACCCACAACTGCCTGGCCTACATCTGTTCCTGGCTGGGGGCGTGCAAGATCGGGTGTGTGGTGAACCCCCTCAATTTCATGCTCAAGCCGAACGAGATCGAGTATATCGTGGGTGACGCCGGCTCCAGGTTCTTCTTCCTGGAGGATATGCTGGTGCCCCAGGCGCTGGAGGCGGCTCCCAACCTCAAGAGCGTGGAGAAGTTCGGCATCATCCGCATCAACGCCCCGGATACCGAGACACCGCAGGGATGGCTGGTACTGGAAGAGCTCTTCGCCTCCGAATCCGACCTCTCCGAGCCCCTGGTGGAGACCGACGACAACGATATGTGCTCCCTCATGTACACCAGCGGCACCCCCCACACCGGGGTGGAGATAAAGATCTTCGACGACGAGGACAACGAGGTCCCCGTGGGCGGACGGAGGAGGAGATCGTCACCTTCGCCAAGCAGAACCTCGCCGGCTATAAGGTTCCCAAGAGGATCATCATCATGGCCATGGAGGACCGGCCGGTGCTGCCCAGCGGCAAGATCTTAAAGCGCGAGCTGCGCGAAAAGCTCAGCAAACAGAAGAAAGGCGTAACTTAGAACGTCATTGTGAGGAGCCGTCTGCGGCGACGAAGCAATCTCTAAGTGCGCGCTTCTATTCATAAACGCTTGCATGGATATATGACCACCCTTTTCGGTGGGTGACATGCCCGAGGTACTTGGCCGGGCCTTACTTCCTGGCCTAAGGGTCACATCCGATATGCTATAATCTACTCCTGATACGAGCGGGTCTAGCTCAGTTGGCAGAGCGCAAGCTTCCCAAGCTTGAGGTCGCGGGTTCGACCCCCGTGACCCGCTCCAGTTTTCGAGCCCCCTTTGGGGGCTTTTCTCTTCTTGAGCTCCTCGAAATAGACAGAACCTATGATATGGGACCAATAATACCAAGGCGATGTATTTCAGTGTTTGTATTACAATCATTACCACGCTGATCCAGTGGTAAGTAAATACGTCAGGAGAAAAAGCGCAGCAATAATACTGAGAATCCCTAACTTAGATTATTTTCCTTCCAGCTGAGATATACGGATTCAATGTCGAGGGTGGATCGCTTCCCTAAGTCATCATAATATTCGTCGAGCCAGTTTGAGGCCGCACGATACCCTATATCGTGCAAGTGCTTTAAAAACGCCCATTCCGTGTTGAGCTTGCTGGAGACGCCCAGGGCTTTCAGTTCGCTGTCGGCGTGGATGCGGTGGAAGAGAGCATCCTTGAATCTCTGGTCTTCCAGATTCGCTGCATCGATAAGCTCTTTCAAGATGGCGATCGCCCGGATCTCCTTTATCAGGCTTGCATTGAAAGTGATCTCGTTGATGCGGTTGAGGATTTCGGGCGCCGTGCGGGGAAGCTCTTCCCGGTAGAGGGGGTTGATCTGCACAATGACGATATCACGGGATTGGCAATCATCCACGAGGGGAAACAAGGCCGGATTGCCCATATAGCCCCCATCCCAGTAGGCCTCACCATCTATCTCCACCGCTTGGAAGATTAAAGGCAGGCAGGCGGAAGCCAGCACCATGTCCACGGTCATCTCCTGGCGATGGAAGATCTTTTGCTTGCCGGTGCGGACGTTGGTGGCTACCACGAACAGCTTGATGCCTTCGGCATGACGGACATGCTCGAAATCCACCAGGGAAGAGATGAGATCGCGCAGCGGATTCATATTGAAAGGGTTTAATTGGTAAGGGGATACCAAGCGCGACAGGGCATCGAAGAAAATATAGCCAGGCGAGAAGTCCAGGGTCCAGCGACCGAGTAGTCTGTCGATCCATGTCCGTTTGAAAGGCGAAAATGCCCCGGCCTTATTCACCTCTGACCAAAACCTCTCGAGCGCCTGCCGGGCGCCCTCTTTACCGCCGACGTCAAGTCCGTCGGCCATCACCACGGCATTCATGGCGCCTGCGCTCGTCCCGCAAATGCCTTCGATCACAATTCGGTCATCCTCCAGTAAGCGATCCAGCACACCCCAGGTGAATGCTCCGTGAGCCCCGCCCCCCTGGAGGGCCAGTTCGATAAATTTCGGCTTTGCCATTGTTTTTCCTCGCTTGATCGGTGATTCTATAACGTAGCTGTCTCCTCACTCTCTATGCATGGTAAATTACCATATCTATAGGAAAAGGACTACTTCTAATCAGACCTTCGTTACCCGCTCCATCAAAGCAAGCCGGAGGTGAATGCCTCCGGCTTTCGTGCTTACTATCGAGGGTGACCTATGGCGGCCAGGCGCTGACCTGCCGCATAAAAGCTCTCTAGGAAGGAAACAGATCCATATCCGTTAGTGGTTATCCGGGTTCCGACAGCGGCTCCACAAGCTCCTGGGGAGGGTTTTCCGGTTCAGGCTCGTTCAGCGGGATCGCTTCGCCCGACGCGGGTTCCTCGTACAGCTCGCTCCATAGATTATAGCCGCTGGGATTACCGGGTACCCATTCCGGAGGTATCCTGTAAGCACGGTATACCCGTCCGAGGAATTGCATCCCCATGCCCTCGATGAACTCCCACACTATCTCTCCCCCGGGATTCACCTCGAAGATCCTCCCCACGGAACCCTCGTCGATGAGGGTGTTGCCGTTGGGAAGCCTCTGGGCGGAGCTGATGTAAAAACTGAAAAAGCTCGGGTTTTCGTACTTCCATACCAGGTCGAGGGTGATGGGATCGAACTCCAGGATACGAGAGTTAAACCTGAGCAGAAAGGGATATCCGGCTATGCCGCCGTTGTCGAAGACCAGGATGTTGCCCTCGCCGGGAAGGCCCTGGGGGATCATGTGGGCGTGATGCTGCCCGATGATCTGGCCCAGCTTATCGCCTTCAAGGGTGCCGGCGCTGTAATCGGGGCCC
>CAYHAT010000014.1:3174-22775 GCA_964354675.1 uncultured Actinomycetota bacterium
CCCACCCACCAGACGATCTCTCCCACCCCGTATTCAGCGCTCTCCGCCATGTTGACGATCCATATGATATTGGCCTGCCTGGAATCCATGATCAGGTTATCGGGGTGAAAGCGCGCATCCACTATGCCTGTGTCGGGATCATACCACCTGTTGGGACCGATCCGGGACACGCTGTTGATGTGCAGGTAATCCCCGCCCGCATTATAGATAAGCTGCCTGGCCTGTGAGTCGAAGCCGAGCTCGTCGAAGTGCTCGGAGGATTTCCATAACAGGGTGGCCTCCTTGGTCTCCCAGTCCACCTCGTAGACCACATCGTCGTAAAGGGACAACTTGCTTATCTCCGGGTCCAGGGTGGTCAGCCTGCCCAGGACCAGGACCTTGCCGCCGTAGGTTTGCGGCTCCTGGCCTGGTGCGTAATACCCGACGGGATTGCCATCCTTCTGGAAGTCGTGATGGACCCTGGCCGACATCACGCCGCCCAGGTTATCCCACTCGGAGAACCTCCATTCGGTCTCTCCATCCCAGCTCAATTGGACCACCTCGGACAGCTCCAAGCTGGCGTCGCCGTAGCCCGCCTGACCCATTACCGAACCGCCGGGGAACATCTTTACCGGATAGCAATACATGTCCCAGGTTTTTATGATATTGCCGTTCATGTCTATCAGCTTTGCCACGGTGTCGCTGCAAACAAGGGTATAGCCATTGCAGGCCTTGCTGGCATCGTAGTAGGTCAAGCCGACACAACCGGGTAAGTGGATGCAGGCAAGCAGGATGACCAATATTGACATAAGAGTGAGCAGCGCCGAAGTTGGTTTTCGCGATCTCATTTCCATTCCCCCCTAGATCTCGTCCTTCAATAAACCCCATTTGCAACCCAATATGCAGCTAAAACATACTCTAGCAAATAATTGTTCCACTTTCCACCTGGTCAAGGTTTTAACAGTCACGGCGGTTGCAGCATCCTCACTTATTCCCATTGATCTCTTAAGAAATACTGGGCCCACGACTCGGTGGGATACGCGCCTTAGTATCAAGGGGATAAGCCACTGATGATCTCTATTTGCGGCTGAACGAAACGAGGCCCCGGAACCCCGGGGCCTTTTCATGCAGCCGAATCAGCAAAACGCTTTTTCCGTAAATATCCCGCTCTTCCATAAAGGCCTTTGAACTATGCCGGGGCCCCTGTTGCCGCGTTACGGGCTCCCCATCTGCTGCGCGAAATAGGCGGCGCTCGCCGACAACGCCGTGGCCAGGCCGTCGCCCTCGTAGTGGTGGTCCTCGTTGGGCAGCGGGACGAAATAGAAGGGCTTGTCGGCGTGCTCCAGCGCCTGCATGAAGTTCACCGAGTTCTGCAGGTGGACGTTGGTGTCGGCCAGGCCGTGGATGATCAGCGGCGCGGCCCCGATGTCGCCGGCCCTGGAGATGAGGTCGGTAGCCGCGTAGCCGTCGGGGTTCTCCGCCGGGGTCTTCATGTACCGCTCGGTGTAGATGGTGTCGTAGTATGACCAGTCGGTGGGACCGGAACCGGCCACGCCGCAGCGGAATACGTCGGGTTCGTTGATGAGGGCGTAGAGGGTCAGAAAACCCCCGAAGGACTTGCCGTCGGTCCCGATGCGCTCCGGGTCTACGTAGGACAGGGACTTCAGGTACTCCACCCCGGCCAAGTGGTCGTCGAGGGCGGCCGGGCCGAGCTGCCCTGCGATGGGCGTCTCGAAGGCATGCCCGCGCCCGAAGCTGCCCCGGTTGTCGAGCCGCCACACGATAAACCCCTCCTGGGTATAGAGCGTGTCGCGCTCGATGTGGTTGAAGAGGTTGGTGGTGCCGTAGCGGTCCGACACCAGCTGCAGGCCGGGGCCGCCGTACCAGTGGACTACCACTCCGTACTTCTTGTCAGGGTCGAAGCCCTCCGGCTTGACCATCTGGGCGTAGAGCTCGGTGCCGTCATGGGCCTCGACGGTAAGGAACTCGCGGGAGACCTGGGGCAGCTCGAGCGACGGCCCGGCGCATTCGCCCAGCACCTCCACCTCACTACCGTCCGCCCTCAGGATAGAGGTGACCGGTGGGGTATCGACGCTGGAGAACTGGTCCACCAGGTATTGCCCGTCGCCGGACAGGGCTACAGCGTGGAAACCGGGCTCCTGCGAGAGCTGCCCCAACTCGGTGCTTGCTATGTCCAGGCGGTAGGCTTGCCGCTCCAGGGGGCTGTTCTGTG
This sequence comes from uncultured Actinomycetota bacterium, assembly GCA_964354675.1. Lineage (GTDB taxonomy): Bacteria > Actinomycetota > Geothermincolia > Geothermincolales > RBG-13-55-18 > SURF-21. The sequence continues at coordinate 5,387 of CAYHAT010000014.1, forward strand.
TGGTGGAGAAGTACGCCCAGGTACCGGACGGGTCGATAAGCACCGGCTTTCCCGGCATGATGACGTTATAGGCGGTGGTCTCTATCAGCCAGTCCCCCTGGGTCAGTTGCTGCAGTATCTCGCCCTGCAGCGAGCAAAGGTAGAGGTGCATGAAGCCGTCGCGCTCTGACAGCCAGAGGAAGCGCTGCCCGCCTTCCAGGAATACGGGAGCCGCGTAGTAGTCCTCGTTTATCCAGTTGGAGTCCGTCTCCTCGATGACTATACGCCCCGCGCCGCTCGCCGGGTTCCAGGCGTTCAACCTCAACATGGAATGGTCGCGGTTCACCGTTATAAACAGCACTTCCCCGGAGTCCGGGGTCCAGGTATAGAAAGGCAGGACGTACTCGGTATCCGGCGGCAGGGAGATGGCCCGGGCCTGCATGCCGGCTTCAGGCGCGAGCACATACAGGGACACCGCCGGGTTCGGGCTGCCCGCCGTGGGGTAGCGGGTATAGCTGACCGTGGGTGGCACGGTGCGGTAGTCGGTGACCGGGTCGTTCTGTACGGAGCTGTCGTCCAGGCGCATGTACATCAGCCACTTGCCGTCGGGGGACCATGCATAGCCGGGCTGCGCCGAACGGGTCGCCAGCTCCTCCGTATACACCCAGTCGAGGCTACCGTTATAGATGGCCTCGCTGCCATCCGAGGTGAAGCGCTGCACTTGCCCATCGTTTATACGGACCGCGTACAGGTCGTTGTCCCGCACGAAGGAGACGTGCGTTCCCGAGGGCGTGAAGGTCATCCCGGTCACCGAACCGCCGCCCCCGGCCAACGGCTTCAACTCACCCGATGCTACGGCGAGCAGCCACAGTGACGTATCGCCTGCAAGGAGCATGGCGTCGCCCTGTGGCGACCACTGGGCCGAGGTGACATCGATGTTGTCGGCTTGGCCGCTGGGGTCGAGGATGGCCCGCTTGTCGCCGCTGGTGGCATCGTACAACCACAGCACGTCTTCTCCATCCTGGGGCTCCACGTACGCGAGCTGCGCCCCCCGGGGGCTCCAGTTCAGGCTCGACGGTCCAGGCCCCACCAACGCGTTCGGCTCCACGAGTTCGCGCGCGGTTATGCCCCCGGTGGCCGGTGGGGTCTCCTCCCCACATCCCGTCAAGCCCGGGAATACCAGCAACAGGACGAGAAAGACGCAGAACAACGGTGCGCTGCATCGGCAGACCGTCTTTGGAAGACGTACGACCGATGTCTTGCGTTGAGACTTAGCGATATGGGACATCGCCTGCCCCCTCTATGTCCCGAACCGTGTAACCTTCTGAGATGATTGTAGCATCTGCGTGGCTTGCCTCGGCTCCGATGAAAGATGCTCATGAAAGGCCGACCTTCGGTCAAGAGAAGTAAAAGCGACCGTAGGAAAAAGGAGGGTCTCATGCGCAGAACAGCGGTAGCGATGGTATTGGTCATGTGCGTAGCGGGCCCGACCCCTTAGCCCGTGTGACCCCGAAGGTCAGTCCACCAGGTTCCTGGCGAAGATGAGCTGGGCGTCAGGCTTGCGCTCCAGCCGCGTGGCCTGGCCCCGGCAGGTCGCAACGCAGACCCCGCAGCCATAGCAGTCGTCGTTCTCCACCGCTGCCTTGCCGCCGCTGGCGACGCGCGCGCCGAAGGGGCAACGCGTGATGCATATCCCGCACGCGTCCACTCCCTCGCAGGCCCCGGTATCGACCACCGCCAGCGACCTGCCCTTGCGAAAGGCGGGGTAGCCCTTCTCCCTCTGAGCCTGCAGCGGGATGCACACTTCCTTGGCGCAGTTGCAGAGCACGAAAGAGGCGCCTTCCCTTATAGGCCAGCCGTATATCTGGTGGACGAAACCGTGGCGGTCGAAGCTATCCACCAGCTCCAGGGCTTCCTCGCGCGAGACCCGGGCATAGAGGCCGGGGTAGTTATCCAGGTATTCCTCGGCCCAACGGCCGAAGACCATGTCGGTGTTGTTGGGGACGAGGTCGGAGATCTCGTTGCGCGCCCTGCGGCAGGGGCAGGTCCCCACGGCGATGGTGTAACCGGCGCCCGCGATGCTCTCGATCATCTGGCGCGACTCCTCCAGGTCGAGGATCTCCCCGTTGATGAGTGATATCACGCCCTTGCCGGCGGTGTCCACCAGGCGCTTGGTGAAGGCATGGTCGTGGATCCAGGCAGCGGAGGCGAGATAGTCGATGGTGCGCATGATGATGTGCTCGTACTTCGAGAAGATGTGCAGCAGGAAATGCGGCGCGCGCTGGCGCAGCAGCTCCTGGCCGTGCCCCTCGTGCAGCGGCAGGGCCAGCAGCACGACCAGCGGCAAGAAAGCTCTTCTGAGGTAATGCATCGGCGATCTCCCTTTCAGGACGGTGGATTGCTTGCGGTGCAATGATAGCATAACCTCTATGTTCCCCTTTCTCGACTGAAGGTCCAAGTGGTTTCCATGGTCCGCCGAGGTGCCGCTCGTCTGTAACGGCGCCGCGGGTATCCCAGGTTGAGCACGGCGACCACTTTCTCTCCGCTCCGTATCCCCATGGCCTTACGCAGGCCCTTATCGTGATTGGCGGCATGGATCAAGAAGCCGTTATAGCAGGTCGACACCTCGATCGCTTCGGCATAATCAACCGCGTTCTGCGCCGCAATCCACGCGTCCCCGAGGGCCATGGCGTTGCGTCTGGGAGCGGTGAAGGACAGCAGCGTCTTCGTGCCATAGAGCAGGATGTCGTCGTTCTTGTCCGATTCCCACAAGCCCTTGAACGCGTACTTCAGCACCTCCAGCTCCTCGGGGTCCAGGCTCATAAGCCTCCAGATGAAAGGGAAGCCCGGCAACTCGAAGAACCGCACCAGCCTGCGGTAGTAGCGGATGGCGCGGTCGCGGATGCGCGATATGGCATCCTCGTCATAGCATACGTACGCCTTGGTCAGATGGCTGTTATGGGCCGAGGGGGCAAGCGAAGCCGCCTCAATTATCTCCTTCACGTGCTCCCGGGAGACGGGTTCCGCTTTGTACATCCTCCCGCTGCGCCTGCCGCGCAGCAAGGTCATCATCGCCGGCCCGTCTACCGGCGGCGTCTGCGGAAGCTCATGAGGCTGAAAACCCTCAAAGCCCGTGAGCGTTATCGCGCCCTCGGGACAGATGGCGTAGCAGTGCCCGCATTCGACGCAGAGGGTGCGGCCGTCGTCTCTCACCTCGGGACCTTCGTATATGGGGCCTCCTATGCATGCGGAAGCGCAGAGATTGCATGCCGTACACTTCGTTTCATCGATCTCGATCATTCGAGCCTCCTCATGTCCATACTGTCCGGTGCGACTTCGATAGGATTATGCCGGTCATCCCGGCCGTTCTCGCTACGGGGCTCATAGCGCGAGGCCGGTAACAGGGGTATATTTTAACCCTTCCCCCCCGACCTCGACACCTCGGCGGCTTATCTCGCGCTTCTGGTGGGGACGAAGTCCAATGGGGCACCGGGCGGTACGGGCGGCTCCTCGGCAGTGCTCGCGAAGTAATCGAGGAGGATCCTGCCCAGGTGATAGAACACCCAGGTATGGTGGATGGCCACGTTTTCCCGCTCCTTGGGGTCCTCGATGAGGTTGAAGAGATGGGGCATGGAGAGGGTCTCCACCGCATCCCACATATACTTCTGGCGCTTCATGACGGCCTTCCAGTTGTGCCACTTAACACCGTAAAGCTGCTCGCCGTTCCAGAAGGGGAAACCCTCGCGGTTGGAGTTTTCCTGTTCGCCCAGGAAGAACATTCCCTGGTCTAAACCGTCGATGACCCGGTCGGCAGGGATCTCGCAACCGCCCCATCTCACCATGGTGGTGAAGATATCGGTGATGTGTACGATCTCGTCGCTGCTGCGGCCGGCGGGCACCCGGCCCGGCCAGCGGATGATGCATGGGGTGCGTAAAGAGCCCTCCATGCCGGTGAAATAGGAGCCTTCAAAGAAACCCGAGGTGCCCCGCCATGGCTGGGATTCCTCCGCACCGTTGTCACCGAAGAAGACCACGATGGTGTTCTCGACCATGCCCAACCGGTCCAGGTGATCCAGAAGTCGGCCGAAGTCATGATCCAGCTCGAGGAGGCAGTCGGCGAAATCGCCGTGCCCCGAGGCTCCCTTGAACTCCTCGCGGGGCACCGTGGGCAGGTGGAGCAGGGAATGGCAATAGTAGAGGAAGAAAGGTCTTCCGGCTTCGGCATTGTGCTCGATGAAGTCTAAGGCGCGCCGCTCGTACTCGACATCGATGTCCCGTCGCACATCCACCGTCAGTTGCTCCACCTCCCGCGCACCCTCACCTTTGCGCCCCTCCATGACGTAGGATATCGGATCACGCTGCGGGTCGTACCAGGGGTCCTCGGACCACAGGCACTCGTCGTAGCTGCGGGGGATGCCGTACCACGCGTCGAAACCATGGTCGGTGGGCCAGCGGCCCTGGCTGTGTCCAAGGTGCCATTTGCCCAGGATGAGGGCGGCATAGCCGGCGTCAGCAAGGATCTCGGCGATGGTCCTCTCCCAGGCTATCAGGCCTCCCTCGCCCAGGCCTGGGATGGGAACCGATTGGGTGCCGGAACGGGCGGCATAGCGACCGGTCATGAGCGCGGAACGCGACGGCGTACACTGGGCCTCGGGTGCGAAGTTGGTGAGCCTGGTCCCTTCGTAGGCGAAGCGGTCTATACGCGCGGTATCCGCGCCCCTCAGGATGCCCCCGCCATAACACCCCAGCTCACCGAAACCCAGGTTATCCACGAAGAAGAAGATAATATTGGGCTTGTCCATGTTCGGCATATGACCCCCCTCGCAATAAGCCTAGAGCAGCTTCTTACCTCGCACTCTATCCTTCTGCCGTTATCGTTCGATTCCCTTCAAGCTGTCTGAAGGTGTGCCTGCGGTAGAATAGACGGATATGAGAAGGATCACGGACGCAATGAAATGGTCGGCGGTTATCTGCGCCGTTCTTGGCGCGACCTTACTGCTCGCTATACCGCTCGTGGCGGCGGCCGGCCGCGTGTCCGCCGCGGTGAAGTATTCGCCCGCCGACTTCCACCAGGCGGCCGCCGCCGCTAACCGCACCTGGGCCCACGACTCGGTGGGGGTCACCTCTCCCTCCACTACCTGGTACCTGGCGGAGGGATGCACCGCCGCAGACTTCGAGACCTGGGTGCTGGTGCAGAACCCCGGCGACGCCCCCGCCGCCGTAGACATGAAGCTGCAGACCGCTGAGGGAGAAAAGCAGGGGCCGCAGGACACCATACCCGCCCGCACCCGCCGCTCCTACAACCTGAAGCAATACGCCACCACCTTCGACGTCTCGACCACCGTGACCGCCACCGCCGGGGTCATCTGCGAGAGGGCCATGTACGGCGCTAACCGCACCTGGGCCCACGACTCGGTGGGGGTCACCTCTCCCTCCACTACCTGGTACCTGGCGGAGGGATGCACCGCCGCAGACTTCGAGACCTGGGTGCTGGTGCAGAACCCCGGCGACGCCCCCGCCGCCGTAGACATGAAGCTGCAGACCGCTGAGGGAGAAAAGCAGGGGCCGCAGGACACCATACCCGCCCGCACCCGCCGCTCCTACAACCTGAAGCAATACGCCACCACCTTCGACGTCTCGACCACCGTGACCGCCACCGCCGGGGTCATCTGCGAGAGGGCCATGTACGGAAGGATCGGGAGCGTGGTCTGCCTGGATCCCGGTCATGCCAATACGCCCTCCGACATCGATCCCGGCACCGGCTTGAACACCCAGGACTGGGTGAACGAGCCGGAGATGAGCATCGTCTACGACATCGCGCTCCGGACCAAGACCATCCTCGGGGCGGAAGGTATCACGGTCGTGATGACCAAGAACTCCGCCTCTGCATCCGTGAACCTCAAGCAGCGCGCCGTTATCGCCAACGATGCGCACGCCCGCATGATCGTACACATCCACGCGGACCCGTCCATCTACGGCCCCACCACCTTCTACCCGGGAGCGGCTCCCTATAACTGGAAGGCCAACTCGGAAACGGGCAGGACCGCTTATATAGACCCCGCCGTACAGGAAGAGAGCGAGGCCGCGGCATGGAGGTTCCACGCGCCTATGGCCGCGTATATGCGGCAAGCCTCCGGGGTGGCGGACGGAGGGATGGCCATCGAGAACCGCGGCGCCACCGGCACCGGCAACTACGGCCCCATCTTCAGCTACGACATCTGGAGCGAGGTCCCCACCTTCACCCTCGAGAACAACCTGGGATTTGCGGACAGCCACCGCCAGGCCATCGCCGAGGCCATCGCCGCCGGTATCCTCGCGGCCTTATAAGGGTAAAATCTTTTATCTTGTATTTCCGACCATATTCTGCCAATGAATTCAAGAACGAAGATGTGACCCCCACGGTCGCGCAGCTCCTTCTTTTTGTATATCGGGTAGAATAATCACAAGACTGTATGTGTGACGCTCCGGACATGAGAGAGCGAGGGGCGCGGCGAGGAATCGTAGAGGAGAAGCCATGGGGATCGCTACTTGTTCGGCCTGCGGGAAACCCAGGCCATTCAGCTTTGTGATCGGGTGGGAGAACAACGGCACCATCGTGTCCCGCTTCAGCCCCGCCTACCGCCTGGTCCTGGTCGAATCAGCGCTGCTGGAGGATATCTACCAGCGCATCGAGAAGGCCCTGGGGATGTCCATCCGCGAGATCGTCTTCGAGGCGGAACGCGCTGCCTCGATAGCTACCATAGACAGCCTGGTACCGGACTGGCTCGTCAGGGGATTCCTGCGTAACCGCCTGGTCATGCACCCCACCAGCCGCGTCATGCAGGTATTGGCGCGCGTCGCGGGCCTGGGCGACGTGCATACCGTTTTCTACCATGTCTTCCGCGGTGCCCTGTCCCGGGTTCGCAACGAGTACAACCGCGAGCTCTTCGCAGCCATGGTGGTGGGGGCCTTCGAGAGGGTGGAGGGCGTGATCTACGACCACGAGTGGATAGAGCTGGGCGGGGAGCTATTCATCTTCATCAATCCCACCGAAGGGAAACCGGAGATAGCCGCCCGCATGAAACCGCAGATCGTTATGCCCCTGCCCGGTCAGCGCAGACTACAGCTCTGTCCACGCTGCGGATTCCCGCAAGCCCTGGATCACCTGCATTGGGATATACCCAATGCCATTATTGCGGACGAGCGCAGGGGTGTGCGCATGAGCTTCGTGGACGCCTACGCCTTCTCCATGGTGTTTCGGGAACTCATCGACGAGTTTGGGGAGGAGATCGTGCCCATCATCGTCGAAGCCTCAAGCGAATACACCCGCTACAGCATCGAGGAGACCGGCTTCTTGAGCGGGGAGAGAAAACGCGAAGAAATCTACGAGGAATTCCTCGACCTCTTGCCGCTGTATGGCCGGGGTAATCCCCTGCAGAGCGATCTGGCGCAGGACGTCCTTACGGTCACCATCGAGAATCCCTACAGCACCTACCTGCTTGCCGGCGAACTGCTGGCGATATACGAGGCGGTTGAAAAACGCCCCGGCACTATCGATATCTATGACGAGGTCCAGAGGGTAAAGATAACCATAACTTAGTCTACCCGGTCTAACTGCACGCTTTCTCGAGCAGCGTCTCTGCTTCTTTGACCATGCCCTCCACCAGTTCCCGGCAAGAAAGGATCTCTTTTATCAACCCGATGGACTGTCCCACCGCCAGGGGGGCCATGTCCGCGTCGCCGGTCTCCCACGACTCCTTGGAGCGCGAGCCGATCATGTAGGGGAGGATGTCCTCAAAGGTGCCCTTTCCCGCCTCGATCTCCAGCACGCGCGCGGCTATCTCGTTCTTCAGGCAGCGCATCTGCAGCTCGATGGTCTTGCATATCAGGGTGGTCTCGTACTCCTGGCGGCCTACGAGCTCCCGCTTGATGTTCTCGTGGGCCAGGCACTCCTGCGTGGCGATGAAGCGGGAGGCCATCATCACGCCTTCCCCTCCCAGCACCAGCGCGGCCGCGAGGCCCCTGCCGTCCGCGATGCCCCCGGCGGTGATCACCGGGATGGACACCGATTCGCTGATACGCGGGGTGAGGACCATGGTGGTGACGTCGTCGTCCAGCGGGTGCCCGCCCTCCTCGATGCCGGCGGCGATGACCGCGTCGTAGCCGGCCTTCTCGGCATGCAGGGCGTGACGCACCGCGCCGACCTTGTGTATGAGCTTTACGCCCGCCTTCTTCGCCTCCGCGATATACTCGGGGCCGAGGTAGCGGTCGAGGGGAGCGCCCGATATCTCCAGGGCTGCCACTTCCTCCTCGCAGCAGACCCGGAAGTAATCCTCGTGCAGCTCCTTGGTGATGCGCACCGAGGGCATAAGGGTGATGTTCACGCAGAAGGGCTTGTCGGTCAGGCTGCGGGTCTCGTGTACCGCCGCACGGAACTCGTCCGCCGCATCGTAATTCCCCGTCGTGAGGTTTCCCAGCGCACCGGCATCGGATATGGCCGCGCACAGCTCGGGCTTGGCCAGCCACATCATACCGCCGCACATGATGGGATGCTCGATCCCGAAAAGCTCCGTCATCCTCGTCTTCATATGGCGCCTCCTTCATAGCCGCGGGAGCAGCTGGCTCCGCCGTCGTCCATCGAGCCGTTACACTTGGGGCATACCTCGTTGCCCATGGGTCGCTCCTTCCATGTCGTCAAGGGGATGTGGCCCCGGGGAGCTGATGCCTGGAGCCACATCCGCGAGTTAACCACTCCGGGAAAAAGCGGCACGCAAGGCCTCGGCTATTCTCCTTGCTGTCCTAGGTGGCGGACTGGCCGCCCTTCACCTGGATGCGCGGCGGGTACTTCTCGAACGTCTTCAGGTGCTGCGCCCTGATCCCGGCCAGGATGGGCAAGTACACCAGCTTGCGGATGATCTGGCTGTGCTCCTCCTTGGGATCGAGGAAGAGGTTGAACATCTTGCCGTAGGTGTACTGCACGGTATGGCCGGAGAAGCCGCCCGGGGTCACCGTGTCGTGTATATCGTATTCCGTCGCACATGTGTACATCTTGAGCGGACCCACGCGCATGCCGGAGAACTGGTCCAGCAGCCAGGCATGTACCGACACCCGGTTGGAGGACCAGGCTGGATCCACGGCCCAATAAGTACCCTCCGCCGCCGAGTCGGCAAACAGGAACCCGCGCTGATCCACTCCGTCGATATAGCGGTCCTGCGGCAGGTCCTCGACACCGGCGATAGCACAGAAGGTGGGCATGAGGTCGCAGAAGTCGAAGAGCCCATCCGATTCACGCCCCGCCTCGATCATGCCCTTCCAGTAGAAGATGCCGGGCACGCGGATGCCGCCCTCCCAGGTGGTACCCTTGGAGCCGCGGAAGGGGGTGTAGGAGCTGTCCGGCCAGCTCTCCATCTCCGGGCCGTTGTCGGAGGTGACTAAGATGAGGGTGTTCTCGAGCTGCCCCGTCTCCTCCAGGGCGCGGAAGAGGCGGCCAAAGATGTCGTCCATCTCCACCAGCACGTCGTGGAAGGGATACTTGGCGCGCGACTTGCCCTTGAACTTGTCGGGTGGGTAATTGTCGAAGTGGCAACCGCGGGTGCCGTGATAGAGGAACCAGGGCTTGTCGCTCCCCGCCATCTCGCGGATGAACTTCTCGGAGTAGTCGGCCCACTTCTCATCCAGGTCCTTCACCGTTTCCAGGTCGATCTCCTCCTGCTCGATCTCGGGGATATCGAACTGCCCCGCCTTGGCCAGGATGTTGTGCTTGTTGAACTTCATCTTCATGACCGCCTGGAAGAGGAAGGGGTCGTTCACGATCTCCGGGTAGAAGTAGTTGTCCCGCCACTCCGTGTACATGTCGGAGACGCCGTAGAAACCGTAGAACTCGTCGAAACCCTTGTTCTGCGGTACCGATTCAGCGTTCTCGCCGCAGTGCCATTTACCCACCGCGCGGGTGACGTAGCCCTCTTCCTTGAGCAGCTCCGGCAAGGTCACCTCGTCCTGCAGGCCGCCCGGCTGCCCGTACATGGGCGGGGTGAGGATACCGTGGCGGATGGGCAGGCGCCCGGTCATCATGGTGGCGCGTGAGGGCGAGCAGCTCGGCTGCGAGTAGCAGGATGTCAGGCGCAATCCCTCGGATGCGAGCTTGTCGAAGTTGGGGGTGGGAGCGCCGCGCATATGACCGCCGCCGTAGCAGCCGAAGTCGCCCCAACCCACATCGTCGAGGATGAAGATGAGGAAGTTGGGCTTCTTGCCGGTCTTCTTTTCCAGTTTAGCCAGCTTTTTCTCCGCCGCCTTCAGCCACTCCGGGTGCAGCATGCGCGGCTCGCGGTTCTCCCCGTAGTTGTCGATCATCCCGCCCACGACGCGTTCACCGTCATCGGGCGGGATGATGCCGCTGTCGACCCAATGCTCTGCCATGGCTCCCTCCTTGTTCCAGCACGGACTTTCAGATAGATATCACGATGGTTGACGGATCGTCATCACCTACGTTTGGGTCTATCGTGTTGGCCGGCATTGCTTAAGGCCAGACCTTGCGTGCCCCCCTCTCCCGAACAGGACCCTTCCTTCTACCCGCATTGTTCCCATCAGCGCTGAACAATCACCTCGGGTTCTCGAGGAGGCTTGACTCCAACCCATCAGCCTTGGACAGTCACCTCGGGGAGGAGTCTGAACGACGGGAATAGCGACGGGTGCTTGAATGCTAATATCTCGCTGACGATCTCGCCCTCGAACTGCAGCACCTGGAGGGAATGGGCGCGGAAGACGCGCCGCTCATCGTCACGGCGATAGACGCCGAAGGCCAGTTGCCCGTTCGCCCGCCGGGGCAGCAGGCGCCAGCGGCCTCGCGCGTCGCCCGCCAATGGGTAAGAGGCGAGGTGCTGCTCCACGTCGTTGCGGCCCTCATACCAGGAGGGAGAGGGAGGCAACTGGAGGACGACATCCTCGCTGAGCCGTTCCATCAGGCCTGCGACATCTCCCGTCTCCCATGGATAGAGATAGCGCATCATCAATTCTGTCGTCTTCTCCTCGGCGGGGGGCCCCCTGCGGCCGTGCTCTTCATCGTAGACGTGTGACATGGATTCACGGGCTTCCTCGAGCGTGTGCCGGGCGTCAACGACACCGGCCCCCAGGACCTCGGCCAACACCTCCACCTTCCAGCCCACGGCATCGCCCAGGATGAGGCACGCGCGTCCCCGTGGCTGCACCGACTGCAGGGCAGCGACAAAGGGCAGGGATATGCTCTCCCTCTCGCCGTAGAGCCTCTCGACGCTGTAGCCGGTATCGAGGTAGAGGTCGTCGGGGAAGGGCTCCAGCCAGAATATCCCCTCCTCCGGCTCCAGGGGCGGCAGGTAAGGATCGGAAGGCGGATTGGAGAGGTGGGGCAGCCCGCGCGGGGGCTGGTCCGCCAGCGCCTGCAGGCACAGTCTCGCAGCGATCTTATAGAGCTCTATGCGTGTGGAGGCGGTGTCGGTAAGGGGGAGGGGCAGGCCGCCGGCCTGGAAGAAGGCCGCCTCGACCAGGCCTTCGGCCTCCTGCAGCGAGCCGCCCATGCGGTAGCAGAAGAGCCGCAGCTCGTCCCGGAATCCCTCACCCGCAAAACGCCTATCCTCGTCCATGACAGTGTTTGAACTTCCTTCCGCTGCCGCATGGGCACGGGTCGTTGCGCCCGGCATTCGCCAGGGCCTTTTGCTCGGCCGCTTCCTGCTCCGCGAGGATGCCCATGATCTCGTCCGCGTAGCGCCCGTTTTTCAGGAGATCCGTTATTATACGCATGGTGGGGCCGATATAAGCGAAGAAGGCCTTATAACCCGCGCACAGATAGTTCAATCCCGGCTCGCCGTCCGGCGTATGCGTGAAGCGGTTCTTGGGGCATTCGCCGCGGCAGGCGAAGAGCACCTCGCACTCGCGGCACCAGCACGGCAACTTGTCGCGCTTATCCTCCCCGAACCGCTGCATCTTCTCCGAGGCCACCAGCTCGGGCATGGGCGTCTCCATGATGTTGCCGAGCAGGTACGCCGGCTCCACGAAATGGTCGCAGGTGTAGAGGTCGCCGTTGTGCTCCAGGGCGAGGGCATCGCCGCAGGTCTCATCGAAGATGCACATGGCCGCGCCCACACCCGCCCAGGACGCCGCGGCGGCCTCGAAAAAATTCACGAACATCGTGCCGACGTCCCGACGCACCCACTCGTCGAAGACGGAGTTCAGGAAATCCCCCCATTGCGCCGGGCCCACGGAACGGTCGGTCACCGTGTCTCCCTCCTGTAGCAGGGTGGAACCGTCGGAGTTTACGCGCTCCACGATGGGGATGAACTGCACCCACTCCACGCCCAGCTCGTCCCGGAAGAAACGATAGACCTCCAGGGGATGGCCGGCGTTCGCGGCGTTTACGGTGCATAGCACGTTGAAGTCCACCTTGTGCCGCTGCATGAGGCGCGCCGCCCGCTCCACGCGTTCGAAGGTGCCGCCGCCGCCCTTGTCCCGGCGGTAGGCGTCGTGCAGCTCATGCGGCCCGTCCATGGACAGGCCGACCAGAAAACCACTGCCGCGCAGGAACTCGCACCAGGCGTCGTCCAGCAGCGTGCCGTTGGTCTGTATGGTGTAGGTGATGCGCATGCCGGCAGGCGCATGTTCGGCCGCCATCTCCACGGAGCGCCGGAAGAAGTCGAGGCCTATGAGCGTGGGTTCGCCCCCCTGCCAGGCGATGATCGCCTCCGGCACCTGTTGCGCTTGTGCGTATTGGCTTATGTACGTCTCCAATACCTCCGCGCTCATGCGGAAACCGCTGCCGGGGTAGAGTCTCTCCTTCTCCAGGAAGAAACAGTACGCACAGTTCAGGTTGCATGTCGCGCCGGCGGGCTTGGCCATGACGTGGAATGCGGGTGGCGCCTCCCGGGTTGTCAACATGTACCTCCTGGTCGCCGCGCTCTGGCAGGGACCTAACCATTATGGCACGCATAGAAGATGGGGTCAGCCCTTAACATTCGTCATTTGATTAGCGAAGCTAACTATTATCACAAGCTTGTCTTGATCGTTGGCACCGGCATTAGTAATGAAACGATTTACAAACCCGTCGTTCAGGATGAGCTGCAGCTTCTGAGTTACGGTCGTGGCATTCAATAAGCAGCAATATAGGATATGTACCCAAGACCCAGCACGCCGATTCCATTAGCAATGCTAACGTTTTGACGAATGTTAAGGGCTGACCCCATCGTAATCCAGATCAGCCCCCCGTTGCCCGCGGTTCCCGTCCGGCTCGCCGCGCCGCTCGTTGATCTACGTCAAGCGCCATTCCCCGCATTGCTTTAGACTATATGACATCAGGCCGAATGCTAATATGGCGATGACTTACGAGACGAAAACTGGAGGAGCGAGTCTTATGGGAGTGGTAGTCGATTTCGATGACGGTCTTCACGCCATGCTCGACGAACTGGAGGAGACCTACGACGGCAGGATACTGTCTCCCCAGGGCAAGATAATCCGGGTCATGCCCCTGGCAATGAGAAGTATGGACAACGGCGATAGCTGGGCATTCCATGGCCACGTGTACGTGACCACGCTCATACATGGCGAGATATATCAGGCGCTGCTGGCGACGGCGCCCATATCGGGTGATGGGGACCATGAGGAGAAGTGGCAGGAAACCCGCGAGGAGCTGAAAAAGCTGACGGCGGAGATAGAACGGGAGATATCCGGCAGAGGCTTCATCATCCGCCGCGGGCGTTATCTCTTCAAGGGGGAAGAACCGCACACGGTGGACTGATCGCTTTCCCCGACCCCGGGTTCACCTAGCACCCCATATTGCCCGCGCCCTCCTCTTCCTCGCCCCACAACTCATCCCCCGCCATTCCGGTCGGCATCAATGGATGCAAGCTCAGCGTCGGAAACCCATAATCTTATGGGCCAGTCCCTTCTGGAGGACGAAGCGCATCACGGCATGGTAGAGCTGGGGAGAGATGCGGTGCAGGACGTACAGCGGCCCGTGATGTATCCAGGGCACCACTATTATCGCCCGGTCGCGCTCCAGCCCGTGCAGTGCGGCCTGGGCCACGATAGCGGGGTCGGCCCCCTTGGTTTCGTAGTATTTCTCCAGTTCCGGCGCGTTGCTCCTTCCCGTTCGGTCGTAGATGTATATGTGGCCGTCGCGGATGATGTTGGTATCGATATCCCCGGGGCAGAGCAGGCTCACCTTGATGTTGTACTCGTACAGCTCCATGCGCATGGTCTCGCCCATGCCCACCACCCCGTATTTGCTGGCCTGGTAAGCGGTCAAGAAGGGCATGGCCACCAGGCCGGCGTCGCTGGCGGTGAGCAGGATGGAACCCTGCCGGCGTTTGATCATCTTGGGGACGAAGGCATACATCATATAGACGGCGCCCCACAGGTTGATCCCCAGCACCCACTCCCAATCCTCCAGCGGGGTCTCCTCGAATCTCCCGCCCGGGGCTACCCCGGCGTTGCTGCACAGGATGTCCACATGGTCCCACTCCGAGAAGAACGCGTCGGCGAAACCCTCCACTTCTTCCCGTTTAGAATGGTCAACACGATAACCGCCGGCTTCGGCACCCTTGCCCCTAAGCTCATCCAGGACCTTATCGATGCGCTCCTGGAGGATGTCCGTGATCACCACCTTGCAGCCGGCATCGGCCAATGCCAGGGCCAGCGCCCTGCCGATACCCGAGCCCGCGCCGGTCACGATGGCCGTTTTCCCTTGGAAAAAACTCATGGTCCGCACCTCCGGTTCAGCGTAAAAATCGCATGCCAGCTTGATTATGCACCCCGCGGAAGCATGGCGCCAAAGGAAGCACCCGGGGCCAGGCCTGGAATGTACCCGCCTCCCATGCTCACTTATCTCGTATCCGCGATGCCATGTTCAGTCGGAAACCGGCATAACGGGACTGAACCTTCCTTCACCAGGGTCAAGCGACCTCGGCCGCCAACCGAAAGAGACATAGGGGGATCAACCGGACGCGTTGGATCGGAACAGCGGTTGCAGTCCGATCGATACGGCGGCGGCCAGAGAGATTCGATGAATAGAAAGGATCGAGAATGGCGGACGAGACCAGACCAAAACAGTATTTCATGCAGCACCAGCAGATGGACTTCGAGATACAGATCATCCTGGGAAGCAGCTATTACGGCTGTGCGGACACCGGAGAGGTCCTTTCCACGGTCGAGCACATCCAGGAGGGTGACTTCGAGGGTTGGTACCAGTCATGGTGCGGCACAGCCGAGCGCCTTCAGGGCATCGCCGAGGAGAGCGCCGCGGCCGGCAACGACGTGAGCGCCCGCCGGGCCTACCTGCGGGCCGCCTGCTACTACGCGGCGTCCCTCTCCATGATCGACGGCACCGAGGACCCCTCCAGGCGCGTGCCCACCTGGAATAAGCACCTCGCCTGCTTCGACGAGTTCTGCGCCCGCCTCGCCCCGCCGGCTGACAAGGTGGAGATACCTTTCGAGAACACCCCCATGCCCGGTTACTTCTTCGCGCCGGACGCTTCCGGCGGCCCCTTTGCCACCGTCATCTTCAACAACGGCAGCGACGGGCCCACCGTGGCCATGTGGTCCTCCGGCGTGGCCGCCGCGCTGGAAAGGGGATACGCCGCCCTCGTTTTCGACGGTCCCGGACAGAACGCCATGCTGTGGCTGCACGACGTCCCCTTCCGCTACGACTGGGAGAAGGTGATCACTCCCGTGGTGGACTTCCTGGTAAGCCGTGGTGACGTGGACCCCGCGCGCATCGCCCTCTCGGGCATCAGCCAGGCGGGCTACTGGGTCCTGCGCGCCCTGGCCTTCGAGCGCCGCGTCGCCGCGGGCATCGCCGACCCCGCGGTGATGGACGTCGCCAGGGGGATGCGCTCCAGGTTCCCCAAGGAGATGGTGGAACTCCTGGATGCCGGCAAGAAAGATGAGTTCGACGCGGTGATGACGGAAGGCATGAAATACATGGATGCCGCCCAGCGACAGGAACTGCAGTGGCGCATGAAGCCATACGGGGTTGACAGCTTCTACGACTGGCAGAAGAAGGTAGAGGACTACCACGTGCGCGACGTCATCGGGCAGATACAGTGCCCCATGTTCATCGCCGACCCGGACGACGAGCAGTTCTGGCCCGGCCAGTCCCAGGAGGTCTACGACGCGCTCATCTGCCCCAAGACCATCGTGCGCTTTGCGCGCGAGGAGGGCTCCAACTGGCACTGCGAGCCCAAAGCCCGCAGCCTGTACGACCAGCGCATGTTCGACTGGCTGGCCACCGTCATGCCCTCCTGACCCCAAGCTGGCCCAGCCGAAATCAATAACTCGATCCCGGTGCTGATGAGGGCTCGTAACCTCGTATATCTCCCACAGGGAAGATTTCACCAGTCCGCGGTCGCAGCGGAGAAACGATCCCCATCAAAGCTGTAGCCACATGTGGAGGAAGCTCGGCAGCAAGCTAGAAATCTAAGCTGAGGGATTTGAAGGAGATGATAGCCATGGCACTCGAGGCCGCACTGTACGGGCTCTTGGCAGCAAGCGCCCTGATCGTCGGCGCGGTGATCGGTCTGTACGTCAGCATAAGCAGGAGGTTCCTCGCCGTAATCATGGCCTTCGGCGCCGGCGTCCTCATCTCTACCCTGGCCTTCGAGCTGATGGAGGAGGCCTACAACACGGGGGGCTTCGACTCCACCACCATCGGGTTCATCACCGGGGCGATAACGTTCATCCTGGGAGACTGGGCCGTGAACCGGCAGGGAGGGCATTTCCGCAAGGATACCCTTAACAAGAGGCACCTGGCCCGCAAGCCGGAGGAGGGGCAGGGATCGGGCCTGGCCATCTTCATCGGTGCCCTGATCGACGGCATCCCGGAGTCCATAGCCATCGGGATCGGACTGCTGGCGGGAAAAGGCGTAAGCACCGCGGTGGTGCTGGCGGTCCTGCTCAGCAACCTGCCGGAGGGGATATCCGGGGCCAAGAGCATGACCAGGGCGGGGTGGTCCAAGAGATCCATCATCCTCATGTGGGCGGGAGTGGTCGCCGCGTCCTCCCTGAGCTCGCTCCTCGGCTACGTTTTCCTGAGATCCGCATCGGTGGACCTGGTCGCTTTCTTCCTTTCCCTGGCGGCGGGTGGCATACTGGCCATGGTCTCGTCCACCATGATCCCGGAGGCCTTCGACGACGAGGGACGCCTGACCCCCATCGCCACCCCCTTTGCCACCGTGATCGGCTTTCTGCTCTCGTTCATATTGTCAGCGGTCAAGAAGTAAGTGGCGGGATCGCAGCATATCGTCTATGCCGGCGAGTTTCAAGCACGCCGTTTTGGGCATATAACTCTGGGGATGAGTAGTACAAGCATGCAACGGAAAGGATGGACGGGATGGGCTCAAAGCGATGGAAGTGGCTGGCGCTGGAGAACCTGGCCCTGTACCACCAGGCGGTAGGCGATCGCATTGTGGCC
>CAYHAT010000015.1:0-14634 GCA_964354675.1 uncultured Actinomycetota bacterium
CTCTTCGATGCCTTCGAGCCCCCTGCGCCTTCCCCCGGTGGGAAAGCCGGGGCCCTGCACGAGCTTCATCAGCTCCCTGGTCTCGGTGTCCGGATTCTTTATCACGGCGACGGCGGCGTCTATCACCTCGCCCAGGTTATGCGGCGGTATGTTGGTGGACATCCCCACGGCAATGCCCGACGAGCCGTTGGCCAACAGGTTGGGGAAGCGGGAGGGCAGAACGGACGGCTCTTCCAGTGACTCGTCATAGTTGGGGACGAAGTCAA
The DNA here is from genome assembly GCA_964354675.1 of uncultured Actinomycetota bacterium. GTDB lineage: Bacteria > Actinomycetota > Geothermincolia > Geothermincolales > RBG-13-55-18 > SURF-21. The sequence goes on from CAYHAT010000015.1 coordinate 267, forward strand.
CCGTCTCCTTGTCGATCTCCCGGAGTATCTCCATGCTGATATGAGATAGCCGCGCCTCCGTGTAGCGCATCGCCGCCGCGCTGTCTCCGTCGACGGAGCCGAAGTTGCCGTGGCCGTCTACGAGTTCGTAACGGGAGGAGAAGTCCTGCGCCATCCTCACCAGGGTGTCGTAAATGGCGGCGTCGCCGTGGGGGTGGTATTTCCCCATGACGTCCCCCACCACCCTGGCCGATTTGCGGTGGGGCCGGTTGGGAGAGAGGTTCTGTTCATACATGCCGTAGAGTATCCTGCGGTGCACCGGCTTGAGGCCGTCCCTCACGTCAGGGAGGGCGCGGCCTACGATCACGCTCATGGCGTAATCCATGTATGAGCGCCGCATCTCCTCGTCTATCTCCACGGGTTTTATCTTCCCGGCGAGGATTTGTACCATTTTCTTCCTCCTGGCGTATCGCGGCGGGCCTGGTTATATGTCCAGGAAGCGGACGTTCTTGGCGTGCTTCTGGATGAACTGGCGCCTGGCCTCGACGTCGTCTCCCATGAGGGTGTTGAAGATCTCGTCGGCTATGATGGCGTCTTCCAGGGCGACCTGCATGAGGGTGCGTTGTTCAGGGTTCATGGTCGTCTCCCAGAGCTGCTCGGCGTTCATCTCGCCCAGGCCTTTATAGCGCTGTATCTCGTATTTCTTGCCGTTGAACCTCTTGGTCAGCTCCTCCATCTCGGAGTCGTTATAGGCGTAATAATCTTTCTTCTCGCAGGTTATGCGGTACAGCGGCGGCTGCGCGATGTACACGTACCCGGCCTCGATCATCTCCTGCATGTAGCGGAAAAAGAAGGTGAGGATAAGGGTCCTGATGTGGGCGCCGTCCACGTCTGCATCGGTCATGATGATCGCCTTGTGGTAGCGCGCCTTGGAGATGTCGAACTCCTCCCCTATACCCGTGCCGGAGGCCGAGACGATAGCCTGTATCTCGGTGTTGTTGAGGATCTTGTGCAGCCTGGCTTTCTCCACGTTGAGTATCTTTCCCTTGAGGGGGAGGATGGCTTGGAAGCGCCTGTCCCGGGCCTGTTTGGCGGAGCCGCCGGCTGAATCGCCCTCCACCAGGTATATCTCGCACATGGAGGGGTCCCTCATGGTGCAGTCGGCGAGCTTGCCGGGCAGGGAGGTGCTCTCCAGGAGTCCCTTGCGCCGCGTCAACTCCCGGGCGTGGCGGGCGGCCATCCTGGCCTTGGAGGCGCCGATGACCTTGCCCATGATGGCCTTCCCCTCGCCGGGATTTTCCTCGAGCCACTCCGACAGCTTGGCGTTGACGGCGGACTCCACGAATCCCTTGATATCGGTGTTGCCCAGCTTGGTCTTGGTCTGCCCTTCGAACTGAGGCTCCTTGAGCTTGACGTTGACGATGGCGGCCAGCCCCTCGCGAACGTCCTCCCCGATGAGGTTGTCCTCCTTCTCCTTGAGAAATCCCTTCTTGCGGGCGTAGTCGTTGATCACCCTGGTCAGGGCGGCCTTGAAGCCCACGAGGTGCGTCCCCCCCTCGTGGGTGTTTATGTTGTTGGCGAAGGTGTAGATGCTCTCGACGTAGCCCTTGTTATACTGCATGGATATCTCCACCTGCGCTTTCTCCTGTTCAGCGCTCATGAAGATGGTCTTGTTGTGTAAGGGGTCCTTGCTGGCATTGATGTGCTTGATGAAATCGTTGATGCCGCCCTCGTAACGGAAAGCAGCCTCTTCGGGCGGGTCCTTGCGCTCGTCCTTTATCTCTATCCTCAAACCGCGGTTGAGAAAGGCCATCTCCCGCATCCTCTGGGAGATGACGTCGAAGTCGAAATCGGTGCTCTCGAAGATCTCCGGATCGGGGGCGAAGCTGATGATGGTGCCGGTCCTGTCCGTCTCGCCGACGACCTTGAGCTCGGTCACCGGGGCGCCTTTTTCGTATCTTTGCTGGTAAACCTTGCCGTCCCTGCCCACCTCGAGGATGAGCCACTTGGAGAGGGCGTTCACTACCGACACGCCGACGCCATGGAGGCCGCCGGAGACCCTGTACACCTTGCTGCCGAATTTCCCCCCTGCATGCAGGGTGGTCATCACCACCTCTGCCGCCGACTTGTTCTGCTTTTTCATGATGCCGACGGGGATGCCCCTGCCGTCGTCGACTACGGTTATCGAATCGTCATTATGGATGGTTATCCAGATGTTCCTGCAATATCCAGCCAGGCATTCGTCGATACTGTTGTCCACGACCTCGTAGACCAGGTGGTGCAGGCCCCTGGGGCCGGTCGTCCCGATATACATGCTCGGTCGTTTTTTTACCGCATCCAGGCCCTCGAGGACGGATATGGAGCTCTCGTCGTATATCGCGGCTTTCCTGGTCGCTCCTGCCATAAATCCTCCATCTCGCCTTATCGTCTGCGCCGTGGCTGTGCGCGTTCCAACAATCAAATTATATCATCCGGGGGGTACTTACTTCGCCTCTTTTTAAAAGCTTCTAACGCTTTATCGCCACTAAAATAACCTTTTACCTGAGGTTTATTTTTTTGACGTTTATCTCCCTTATATCGACCGCGAGTTCCTCTTTTATCTTGGTTTTTATATCTTCGATGCGGTAGTGCATCTCCTGTACCCAGGCATGAGAGCCGACTCCCACGTACAGCTTTCCCTTTTCCAGCCGGTATGGCTTGGTCCTGGCGGCGCTTTCTTCTCCCACCAATCCCCGCCACGCCTCCTTTATGCGCAGTAAGTCTTCGAGTTCCTGCATGCCCTCTCCCGCCAGGAACTCCCGCATGGCGCTCCGCATATCCATGACGTCGCCTTCGTCCATCAACCCCGCTCCTCCCGGTCGAGCCAGATCTTATGCGCCCCCGCGAGCTCCTCCATGTCGTCCGTGGCGGTCAGTATCACCTGTCCCCACCCCGCGAATTCACCCATGATCGTTTTTCGGTTTCCCTCGTCAAGCTCGGATAGACAGTCGTCCATCAAGAGCAGGGCGCTTTTCCCGGTGCCACCCTCCATCATCCTCGCCTGTGCCATCCTCCACATGATGGTCATCAACTTCTGTTCGCCCTGCGAACATTCCCTCCTCACGTTTTTTCCCGCCAGGTAAAGTAGCAGCTCGTCGCGGTGTGGTCCGATAAGGCTCACTCCCCTCCTTATCTCTGCATCCTCCATCTTTTCCATCCTCTCCAGGGTTTTACTCTCGTCACCGGCATCGTCGCCCATGGAAGTATAGTATTTGAGCTCCACTGCTCCTTTGCCCCACTTTTCTCCCAGGAACGCCATCTTTTCCTGCAGGGCCCTGAGGGTCTCAGACCTCTCGGCCACGATCGTGCTGCCGTGCTGGTAAAGCAGTGGGTTCCAGGTCCTTATGAACTCCCTTCCTTTCGTGCCCTTCCTCACCGTTCTTATGGCTTCGTTCCTCTGTTTCAGCGCGCGCTGATATTCTCTTAGCGTTTCCTTATATTCCTTCTTTGTCTCCAGCGCCACCTCGTCCAGGTATCTCCTCCTGGTCTCCGGACCCCCTTTTACCATCCATATGTCGTCCGGCTGGAAGGAAACGGCCGTTATGTCTTCCAGTTTTCTCCTCCCGCGCACATCACCATTCCGGTCTATGATGACCTTCAGTTTTATTTCCCTTCCCTTGTATAGCGTCCCCTCCACGACCGCCTCTTCTTCCCCGTTCCTTATCATCTCCTTCACATCGTTCGTCCTCATCGACCTTCCCTGCAGCAAGAAAAAAAGGGCTTCGAGAAGGTTGGTCTTCCCTAGCCCATTATCCCCGATCACAACGTTTATACCCGGCTTGAACTCCGTCAACCTGCGATCATAGTTCCTGAAGTTATAAAGCCTCGTAGCCCCTATCACGGCGTGGGTACTTTTCCTCCTTTACAACCTGATGGGCATGATGATGTACATGAAGTCGTCTCCATCTTTTTCTCTTATTATCCCTGGCTTCAATGGCTCCGATATGCCGAGCACCACCTTTTCCCCGTCGATGGATGTTATGCCATCCTCCAGGAACCTGCTGTTGAAGGCTATATCCATCTCCTCTCCGCTGTACACGGCTTCTATGTTCTCCTTACCCTCCCCTATCTCCCTGGACTCGCTCGCCATGGTCACACCGTCCGTGTTTATTCTGAGCCTTACGGTACTGCTTATAAGCGATGCCCTTTTTATTGCCCCCAACATCTCCTCTTTATCGACTTCCACGGTCTTCTCCAGACTTTCCGGGATAAACTGACCGTACTTCGGAAATTTTCCTTCTATCAACCTTATAATATGGCTAGAGCCGCCTACGTCGAACTTTACCTGTCCCCCGTTTTCGTCGCGATATACGTTTATCCTCTCCACCTTCCCAGCGACCCTCGCCAGGTTTACCATCGCCGATGACGGGATTATGTACTGCCCCTTTTCCAGTGTCTTATAACCCTCGCTTATTCTACGGATGGCCAACCTGTAGCTGTCGGTGCTTACCATGTGCATGCCGTCTTCCTCTATCTCCAATAAGATCCCGATTAAGGTCGGCCTCTTCTCATCCTTTGAGGCTGCACGCGACACTTTTTGTACGGCCGGTATAAATATTTTGCTCTCCAATTCCTCCAGCACTGGAATATTCACCAAGGGCGCGTTGGGAAAATCCTCCGGCGGCATGGTGAACAGTCTAAAAACGGTTTTCTGCCCCTGCAATACCATCTCGTTCCCAACGACCTCTACCTCCAACTTCTCGTCCTTCAAATCTCTCAAAAAATCCATTAGGACTTTGAGATTTACAACACATATCCCTCCCTGTTCTACATTCGCCGTACATCTTGTAATGGTGTACGACTCCAGGTCCGTGGTATGAAAAACCAACCCTCCATCTTCACTTTCGAGTTTTATCCCTGAGAGGATTGGCATCATCCCTTTTGCGTTTGCTGAATACTGTACAATCTGTACCGCGTTCAACAAATCTTCCCTGAGGGCACTGAATTTCATAATTGTTCTTACCTCCTACTGATATTGATACTTATAATATATTTAATTAATTATTAGTAGTAATAGTAGAGGCTGTTTGTTTTGTGGAAAAGACAGAAAAGAGGAGTTAAAGAGATAAAAAAGGGTGTAGAAATCCTTGTGTAAAAGATGTTTAAGGGACAGGAAAAGGACGGCTTTATAAACATGCCCTTTGCTCCTCCTCTCTTTTCCATCCTTATCAACAACCAAAACCACAGTTTTTGCACAAGATATACTCAGACTTGTTTGATCTTGTTGGTCAGCTTCTGGACAGCATCATAGATGTCCCTCTTCTCCTCCATGAGTTTTTTTATTTTTTCCACGGAATGGATGGTAGTCGAATGGTGGCGCCCGCCAAAAGCATTACTGATGGTCGGCAGGGATTTATCGGTCAACTCCCTGCATAAATACATGCAGACCTGCCTGGCGGTGACCAGCTGGCGGGAGCGGTTAGGACTCGTCAGCTGCTTGACCGAAATGTTGAAGTAGTCAGCGGTGACCTTCATAATATGGTCGATGGTTATGTCCCTGTTCTCGTCCTCCGGGAGTATATCCCGGAGGACCTCCTTGGCCATTTCCAGGGTGATGAGTTCATTAGACAAGCTCGAGTAGGCGATCACCCGGATCAGGGCTCCCTCAAGTTCCCGGATGTTGGAGTCGAAGCGAGAGGCAATATAATTAATGACCTCATCCGGCACAGCTTTTTTATCTAGAGCCGATTTTTTTCTGAGGATGGCAATCCGTGTTTCCAGCTCCGGTGGTTGGACGTCTGTTATTAAACCCCACTCGAACCTGGATATGAGTCTCTCCTGCAATCCACTGATCTCCTTGGGAGGACAATCGCTACTCAATATGATTTGCTTGTTATTGTTATGGAGATCGTTGAAGGTGTGGAAAAACTCCTCAACCGTCCTCTCCTTGTTGGCCAGGAATTGGATGTCGTCGATGAGCAGCATGTCTATAGAGCGGTATCTCCTCTGAAAGGTGGGGATAGAGCTAGAGGTCAAAGAATTGATGAAATCGTTGAGGAACTGTTCCGACGACCTGTAGATGACCTTAAAGTTCGGGTAGAGCCTCTTGGTGTAGTGACCGATGGAGTGGAGAAGGTGGGTCTTTCCCAAACCAACCCCTCCATAGATATAGAGCGGGTTGTAAGAGGTGGGGTTCTCAGATACCGAGAGGGCGGCGGCGTGCGCAAAGCGATTGCTGGCACCTATTACAAAGGTCTCGAAGGTGAACCGCGGGTTGAGGTCGCTGGAAGCATCGGAGACCTCTTCCTCCGCGAGCAGGTTTACATCGAGATAGACCGGGTCCCGCGTCCCCCTCCTGCGACGATCCTTTAAAACGAGCTGTACCTTGTCTACCCCGGGGAAGACCTCTGAGGCAACCTCTTGTATAAGGTTAAGATACCTCTTGTCCACCCACTCCTTGATGAAGTCGTTGTTGGTGTAGACGATGAGCGTAGAGCCGTCGACCTTGTCGGCATGCAGGTTTTTAAACCACATGGAGGATGAGTTGGTGACGCGTTCCTGGATAATTGCCTGGCATTTATCCCATAAAAGGTTCGTTTTTGCCGACATTGGATCATCCCCCGGGGAGAGTCGCAGGTAACGCCACAGCGCTATTCTATTACAGCGACAGAAGGCTCTGCAAGTAGGATCTCCCCACTTCCGAAAGGAATCTTTTTCCAGTCGGGTTGACGTATATAAGCCCCAATTCCTGGAGCTTTACAAGGTCACGGTGGGCGGTGCTCACACCTATGTTCAGCTCGGACGATACCTTGGACGGGCCGAGAGACTCTCCCTCTGAGAGCAGGAAGAGGATGTTGTTCTGGCGTTGGGTAAGGCGAAGCGCTTCCGCTCCTTCATCCCAACCGGAGAGAGGCGCGGTGCCCGCCAGGGCCAGGTGCACGTAGGTTCCCGTGCCGGGATCGGACTCGATGCGGAGCTCCCCGCCCAGGGAGTGCATGTCCTCCCGGGCCAGGTGGAGTCCGATACCTACGCCCCTGATATATGACCTGTGCAGTTCGTTGGCCGTGGAATAGCCCAACTCGAAAGCGAGATCCAACCGTGGTATCCCCGGCCCCGTATCAGATAAGAACACGTTGTTGATATGGGGGTCGAGGACGACCGAGACGGAACAGGGCAAGGCATGGATAAGGTTATCGATGACCTCACGCAGCGCCACGGCAGGCACCTGCGCGCCCCTGTCGCGCAGTGCTTCCGAGACCAATCCGGCCAGGCGGCTGGTGTAGTCGGAAAAGGCTCCTTCCTCGACGTCGATGATCTGGTAGGAGCCTTCCTCATCGGGTATGGCGACTCGCGTGTGTGGGGGGAACACGCCTCGGTCATACGGCGACCTTCCGATATCACCGTCCACGGTTTTTCACCATCCTTCTTGCCCGAGAGGAAAAGGCCAGGAAAAAGAAGAGGAAAGCTGCAGGAAAGCAGGAAAGCACGACCTTTATGCACACGCAATCGACTTTTTCTCGGCCTGCTGGAAGCATAAGAGCAGGGACACCGGGGGCTACAGCAGAGGCAGATAAAGCCCCAACACGCTGCTCAAACACGGTCTTTTGCACAACCATTTCCACAGCTGTTGAAAAACCCTCCCCCCGGCTCGGCGCAAATTACACGAGGACAATTTGATATTATAACAACGGCACCGCGCGCGGTTAAGAGGTATTCGTGGCATGGCGAGAAAAACACCCGGAAACCAGGCGCAAGGTAAGAGGAAGGAAGAGAGCGAAGATATGGGAGCTGAAGAACAAGCGACTTGGGGGAAGAGGCGAGGACCTTCCGCAAGCCAGCATGCGGCCCGTCGGAGCGGGCGGCGCTTGGACCCCCAGAAGACGCCCCCACATGCGCTTTCGCGCGACATATGTCGGACTAGCAGGGCTTTCCTTGACACCCCACACACCCACAGATATAATTTGCATGTTTTTTTGGAGGTAAAACAATGAAGAGAACGTATCAACCAAATACCAGAAAAAGGAAGAAGAACCACGGCTTCCGCAAGAGGATGAGCACAAGGTCCGGAAGGGCTGTTTTAAAGAGGAGGAGACAAAAAGGCAGAAAGAGGCTGAGTGCCTGAAAGCCCTATGGAAACCCTGAGGAACAGCCGCGATTTCAGGAGAGTGATCGAGGGCGGCAACAGGGAAATTCTGGAAACGATCACCCTCTACAGGCTCCCCAACCAGGAAGGACAGACTCGCATCGGCATCTCCGTGACAAAAAAGGCGGGCGGGAGCGTAAGGCGCAATCGTATCAAGAGGAGAATCAGGGAAGCTACTAGGAGAAACACGGCCTTTTTGCCTGCGGGCGAGGATGTAGTGATCGTAGCACGTCGCGGCATCCTGGCGGCTGGCTACGAAGGTATAGAGAGGGACATCCGGAAAGTCAAGCGGGGGAGCGCCAGGTGATATCGGCCACCAGAAAAGCCCTGCAGTGGGCGATCAAGTCAGCGGTAAGGACATACCAGGTCCTGGTATCTAGCTGGCTGCCCCCCACCTGCCGCTTCTATCCTAGCTGCTCGCAGTACATGATACAGGCGGTTGACAGGTTCGGGCCCGCAAGGGGTACCTGGCTGGGCCTGTGCAGGCTGGCACGATGCCACCCCTGGAACGACGGCGGATATGACCCTCTACCGGAGGGATAGACTACGATGAATGTATTCGGAGAAATCTGGAATGGCATAGTCACAGGGCTCGCTTACCTGCTGCAGGCCCTCTATAACCTCACCGGCAATTACGGTGTGGCCATCATACTCTTGACCATCCTGGTAAAGATCATCCTGCTGCCCCTGACCATCAAGCAGACGAGGTCCATGATCGCCATGCAGAAGATCCAGCCGGAGATAAAGAAGCTGCAGGAGAAACACAAGGACGATAAAGAGAAACTGTCCCAGGAGATGATGAAGTTCTATAAAGAGAACAAGGTCAACCCCCTCGGCGGCTGCCTCCCCCTCATCCTGCAGTTGCCGGTGTTCTTCGCCCTGTTCACGGTGCTCAGGAAGTATTTGCTGACCCCCCCCACCACCATCGTCGGCAACACCTTCGCGGCGTTCAAGGCAATCCCTGGCTATGCTGGATTGCCTGCAGCATATGCAACCATGCCTAGCTTCAAACAGGCGAGCTTCCTGTGGATAGATAACCTGGCCGATCCCACGCGCATCGCAGACCCAACCTTCATATTCATCATCCTGCTGGCGGTGACCACCTGGTACTCACAGAAGCAGGTGATGACCGATCCGCGTCAGAAGAACATGATGATCATCATGCCCTTGATCACAGCCTTTATAGGCTGGAGCCTGCCCGCGGGGGTCGTGCTCTACTGGTTAACCACCAACGTCCTGCAGATACTCCAGCAATTCGGCCTGGAATATTACGACAAGAAACACCCCAAGGAAGTGCCGAAAGCAAAGGATGACAAGAAAAAAACCCCGGAAAAGGCCCCCGCGAAAGGCAAGGGCCAGGCGGCGGCCAAGGCTTTGCCACCGCCGGTTAAAGGAAAAGGGCCCGCCAAAGGCAAGGCCGCGACACAAGGAGAGGCAAAGGCCGGCGGCGACAAGCAGAAACCGCAGCCTGCCGGGGCTTCGCAGAAAGGAAAGGCCGCAAGCAAGACACAGGCTGCAGGCAAGCCGAAGCCCGCGACCCCCAAGGGAGGCAAGGCTTCTTCCCAGGCCAGAAGGCCTAAAGGGCCCCCTCCGCAGCAGAAAAAGCCCCAGAAAGGCTCTGGAGGCAAGGGCGGTACGCGGAAGAGATAGCAGGAGGAGATACCGCGATGGAAACGGTTGAAAGGGCAGTGACTCCCAAGAGCGTCGTCGTGGACATCGTAAACCTCATGAACCTCAGGACGAGGGTGACCAGCTGGGAGGATGAGGAGGAGATCCATGTCGACGTATGGGGCGAGGACCTGGGGATACTCATCGGCAGGGGAGGAACCACCCTGCAGGCCTTACAGGACGTCGTGACAACGATCGTACGTAGAAACTGCCCTGAAGTGAGAAGAATAGTCATAGATGTAGAGAGATATAGGGAGAGACGCAGGCAAAAGCTGCGGGAATACGCGGAAAGGATGGCCGATAAGGCCCTGACAACGAGGAAGCCCATAAAGCTCGAGCCCATGACACCGCGCGAAAGGAAGATCGTGCATGACGCGCTGAAGGACGTTGCCGGCGTTGAGAGCAAGAGCGAGGGGGAGGACCCGCAGAGGAGGATCGTGATATCACCCGCATGATTTGAGCGGACGGCAGGTACTACCCGCGTTTCACGTGAAACGCGGGCTTTTTATGCTCGCGAGCCAAGCATGCAGCAGTATTATCGCTGCCCGGTATCCAACCAGCCCAGGCTTACCAAACACACAGTGCGCATGAAACCACCCTTCTAACGTAGAAAAGCAGCCAGAACGGAGGCAAGCTTCCACCGCTCTGACGAAAAAACTCGAAGAAATCTGCGTTTTACCGAGAATATCGGTGCTGAAAGGAGAAAAGCGATGTAGAAAAGCCCGGGGAGAGCCCTTTAGCGGCGCCCGCTCTGGCCTCATCTCTCAGGGGGGGTCTGCACACAGCCGCACAACTCCCAAACCGCCGCCTCGCGCCTTACAATCAGGAACCGGGAACATCAGCCGTGGGCTTTTCAGGTAGCGGCCAAGGAGGCTTACGGTGAAGGAAACACTTCTTTATAGGGCGTTTTGCTCCCGATCCGCACCCTTTAAGGCCTCTCCAAACGATTTTTGATGGCAGAGAAGCCTCATTCACCACAAAATGCATCCAAAACCCCCAATTCAGCACGTCATTTCCATAAAAAACATGCATCCACTTATGCCTGCTAACGTGCAATATAGGAACCCGCATGCTAACACAGAGCTTCCCGAAGGGTTTGGCGGTCTATGTTCCGTGGGCGACAACAACCATATTCGCGGGAGCAAAGCGCCAGGGAACGCTGAAGTCTGAACCCATACTATAGGTCAAGGTTTTGCCATTAAGGAAGAGAAGGGGAGATCCGGCAGTAAAGACTAAAATGACAAATGGCAATAGGGCACCGACAAGGGCATGTGCCGCCTCAAGAGCGGTGCAGGTACAAGCGCGAATCACAATCTTTTAGAATCGTCGCATTTGCGGCGCGAGCGGGGGAGATAATTGCCATAAGGGGGAAAAGATCGACTTATCTCAGAAAATGATGCGAAATCTAAAATATGTGAAGAATGGTCATGGATATGGCATGAAGGACCGAAGAACGTCTTATGTGGGGGGATCTCGTAGGAAGAGAGCCGGTCTCGATAGCGAAACAAGCGAATATGCTGTTGTTTCACGTGAAACAAAAAAGGGAAAAAGAAAGGGCGGGGATTCGTTTTAGGAATGCAACGAATATAAAGAGGCGATTTCGGAAGAAGAGGAGCACGCAAGAAGCTTGGCGAGAGAAGAATCCAGGAGTTGTTTCACGTGAAACAACGTAAAAACAGGTATTGACATGATTTAACGAGGGATAGAATAAAAACCAAAAGAGGAATGAGGATAAAAGAGAGAGAAACTTTAGACAAAGAACCCACGCAAAAAGCATAGACATACAGGGAAACGATAATGATGGTCATGGAAAGAGATGGTTTGGCGACGGAGTTGAGGGCGGCCATGGATCGCGCGGCGGCAAAGATAGGCTTCGAAGTGGACGATGAAAGGCTAGAAAAAACAGAAGCCTACCTTGATGAGCTGCAAAAATGGAATAAAGCGTATAACCTGGTTGGAAGAAGGGTCGGGATAGAGGGCCTGGTAGACCTGTATGTGGACGCGATAACGCCGTTATGTATTCGAGGCTTGTTCGACGGCAGAAAGGAGGTATTAGACATTGGAAGCGGCGCAGGACTCCCGGGAATCCCGCTCTACCTGCTGGCAGGACCGTTTCCGCTTACGCTGGTGGAGTCCCAAAGAAAGAAGATAACGTTCCTGAGGCACGTGTGCCGCAAGCTTGCCCTGGAAGGAATAAGAGTATATCCAGGAAGATTAGAGGACATGACCAGGGAAGAAGACCAGCTAAACGCATATGAGATCGGGCTGGCGCGAGCCGTGATGGACCCATTACGCCTGATAAAACTCGCACGACTGCTGCTGTGCGAAAGTGGACAAATGGTGGTCTTCGTGGGAAAAGGCGATGCGGACAGGATCAGGAAGGCAAGCCTGGACCTGAACGAAAAGGGCTTGAAGCTGGAGGCGCTAAGGTCCACGCAACGCATTGTGGGCAAGGAGAACTACCTGGCGGTTATAAGAAAGACAGGCCGCTGAGTCTGCGGCGAAAACCCTGACGGCGAAAGCCGCCCAGGAGAGACTAGTCGCGAGGTGAGGATCAATGGATGTGGAAGAGACGAACACTGGGTTAGAAGAGGAAGAGGCAGGCGCAGGGATTGAAAGAAAGGAAACGAACATAGGCATGACAGATGATGAGGCAAGTGTAGGGGCAGAAGAGGAAGAGGCAAGCGCGGGGGCGGAACCCGATGAGTTGGAGATGGAGCCCGAGAGCTTACCGGATGTCGCGAGGGTCGTAGCCATCGCCAATCAGAAGGGGGGCGTGGGAAAGAGCACGACGGCGATAAACCTCGGAGCCTATCTCGCCATGGAAGGACAGCGGGTCCTGGTGGTCGACCTGGATCCACAGAGCAATGCCACAAGCGGCCTTGGGATGGGGTCCAACGTGACCGAGCAGCAGATATATGACGTTCTCGTTAACGAAGTGCCCTTGGAGGAAATAATAGTCCAGACCTCGACTGAGGGGTTAGACTTAGCGCCCTCGTCGCTCAGACTGGCGGGAGCGGAGGTGGAGCTGGTGTCGCTCTACTCGCGTGAGGGACGCCTCAAGAAAAGCCTGGAGACTATAAGAGAGAGATATGACATCATCCTTGTTGACTGCCCGCCATCACTTGGACTTCTTACCGTCAATGCCCTGGCGGCAGCGGACGAGGTGATGATCCCGATACAATGTGAGTACTATGCACTTGAGGGTTTGGTGCTGCTGCTACGCACCATAGAGAAGATCAGGGTCTACCTGAATCCGGACCTGCGCATAGGCGGCATATTATTGACCATGCACGACACACGCACCAATATCTCGAAACAGGTCATGGAAGAGGTGCGAAAACAATATCCCAACGAGACATTTAATGCCGTTATACCGCGGAATGTGCGCCTGAGCGAAGCCCCCAGCTACGGACAGCCCATATCGCAATATGACCCGCTTTCCCGGGGTGCGCAGGCATACCAAAGTTTAGCAAAGGAAGTGATATCCCATGGCTAAGAAGGGTTTGGGCAAAGGCCTGGGCGCCCTGATCACCTCGAGCACTGCGGCTGAGCAGCCAAGACACGAGATGATCCCCATCGACAGCATCTCCCCTAATCCAATGCAGCCCAGGAGAAGGTTCAACGAAGAGAGCTTGGAGGAACTGGCCGAATCGCTAAAAGAGCATGGCCTGGTGCAGCCGATAATCGTCCGTCCTTCGGGAACCGGGTACGAGATACTGGTGGGCGAGCGCAGGTGGAGGGCGGCCCAGTTGGCGGGGGCGAAGTCTATCCCCGCGGTGATAAGGGAAGCGGAAGCCTCCGAGTGTCTACAGGTCGCATTGGTGGAGAACCTCCACCGCGACGATCTCAACGGCATCGAGGAGGCAACGGCTTACCGGCAGCTCATGGAGGACTTCGGGTTCTCTCAGGATGAAATATCGCAGAAGGTAGGCAAGAGCCGTTCCGCGGTGGCCAATGCCCTGCGCTTGCTTCAACTTCCAGTAGAGGTTCAAGCTACGCTCGTCGCGGAGGAGATCACGCCCGGACACGCCCGCGCTTTGCTCTCTCTCCAGGGGGATCCCTATCAGGCAGTGCTGCTGCAGCGCATCATCGAGGAAGACCTGTCCGTACGGCAGACGGAGGAGATCGCAAGGAAGCGAATGGGCGGCGAAGAAGAGCCCGCGCAGAGAGAGAAGCCGCAGTCGCTAGGCGAATATGCCGACCTCATATCGGCAAGCCTTCGCGCAAAAGTGCAGGTTGTACAGGGAAAACGCAAGGGAAAGATAATCATAGAGTTCAAGGGGGAGAAGGACCTGCAGCGCCTGCTGTCCGAGATAGGGGTCATCGCTCCGGGCTCGGAATGACAGGTATAATTTACCAATATATATTTGAGCCGGCCCACCCGGGCGTCATTGCCCTCGCCAGACCGGGGCAGATCAACCCGCAAGAGCGCGGCAGCATGCATGGGCGATGCCCCGATCCATGACCGGCCCGCGTGAAACCATACTACCAGGTGGACTGTGCATCAGTGGCGGACGTGTTGGTAGGGGCCATGAGCCATTGATCAACCCGCAAGAGCGCGGCAGCATGCATGGGCGATGCCCCGATCCATGACCG
>CAYHAT010000015.1:14734-21852 GCA_964354675.1 uncultured Actinomycetota bacterium
GCCCGCGTGAAACCATACTACCAGGTGGAATACGCGCTGGTGCCGTCCGTTAGGTCCGGCTTCGCTGGCTCAACTGCGGCAAGCTGCAGGGCAAGCGCTAAGCGTATTTATCCATAGCGAGCTTGATCAGGCGATGTACGAGTTCGTTGAAGTCAAGGCCCGCCGTTTCAGCCGCCATCGGCAGGAGGCTTGTTTCGGTCATGCCCGGACTGATGTTAAGTTCCAGGACCTGGGGAACGCCCACATCGTCGATGATTATGTCCACGCGCGAGACATTCAGGCAGCCCAGGACACGATGGGTACGCAGCGCAGCTTCGGTGGCCCGCCGGGATACGTCTTCGTCAAGCCGGGCGGGGCAGTAGTACTCGGTGAGCCCCGGAGTGTAGCGGGAGTCAAAGTCAAAGAAGCCGCTGCGCGGAACGGTTTCCACGAGTGGCAGCGCCTCGAGTTCTTCGTTGCCGAGGATGCTCGCGGCGACCTCCGTTCCTTTTACATATTTTTCCAGCAACACCCGGTCGTCGTAATGCAGGGCCGTGCGCACCGCTTCCGGGAGTTCGTCCTGCGAAGCGGCGACCTTGACCCCCAGTGCTGACCCCTGGGCGACGGGCTTTACCACCAGAGGGAACCCGAGCTTCTCGCCTACAGCTGCGAGGGCGTATACGGCACCCATTTCCTGGAAGGTCGCCTCGCTCAAGACGAAGAACGGAGGGGTGGGGATGCCTTCACGCTGGAAGATCTCCTTGGAGAGAGCCTTGTTGAAGCCGATGGCGCTGGAGAAGACCCCGGGTCCGGTGTAGGGGATGTCGAGGATCTCGAGAAGCTCCTGTACGGTGCCATCCTCGCCGAACTTGCCGTGCAAGGCGATGTAGACGAGGTCCAGCCGCTCCTCCTTCAGGGTAGGGACGAGGTTTTCGTCGACGTCCAGGTCCATCACATCGTGTCCGAGCTCGCTGAGGGCGCGGGAAACCCTGCGCCCGGAACGCAGCGAGACGTCACGCTCCAGGGACCTGCCGCCCATCAAAACGCCTATGCGCATACCGTTCAACCCCCTACTGATCATCATGAGCCGGTCCCTCATCGGGCTGCGGCGCCTTGAAGCCCAGGGCCCTGGCAAGAGAGATCTCGCGCTTGATCACCTTGGCCAGCCGCTTGATGCCCTCGTGAACCGTCTCGACGTCCGAATAACTGAAATTGAGGCGCATGCAGTTCTCCCCTCCCTCATAGGGGAAGAACCCGCTCCCCGGAACATAGGCGACCTTTGCGTCGACGGCAACCGCAAGCATCTCCGAGGTCTTGACGAACTCCGGGAGGGTCGCCCAGACGAAGAGGCCGCCCTGGGGAAGGGTCCAGGTGGCGATGCCTGAAAGGTGCTCTTCCAGGGCTCCCAGCATGGCATCGCGCCTGCCGCGATAGAACTCCAACAGTTGCTGGACCTGCCCCCGCCAATCCTCCTCGGTGAAATAGCGGTGGGCGACCATCTGGGTGAAGGAGGAGGTGCAGAGGTCCGCCGATTGCTTGGCAAGGAGCAGTTTCTCCAGGATGGGATGGGGCGCGGCTATCCATCCTATACGCATCCCGGCGGAGAATATCTTGGACAGGGTCCCGAGGTAGATGACCCGGCCCTCGTCCAGGCTGCGCAGGGTGGGGCTGGGTGCCCCCTCGAAGCGCAGCATGCCGTAGGGATTGTCCTCGACCACCAGGCAGTCGTGGTCATGTGCGAGCTCCAGGAGGCCGAAACGCCGTTCGGCCCTAAGGGTTATTCCTGCCGGATTCTGGAAATTCGGTATGGAATAGATGAACTTTGCCCGCTCCCCCCTGGCGGCCAACCCCTCCAACACCTCGGCCAGATGCTCCAGGACCATGCCGTCTTCGTCCATGGGAATGGTGTGGATATTGGGCTGGTAGCTGAGAAAGCTGTTCAGGGCGCCCACGTAGCTGGGCGCCTCGGTGATGATATGGTCACCGGGGTTGATAAAGATCTTGGCGATCAGCTCCAGGCCCTGCTGCGCGCCGTGGGTGATGATGATGTCCTCCGGGAAGCAGGGCGTCCCCTCCTCCCGCATCACTTCGATGAGGCTGTGTTTGAGCGGCGCGTAGCCGTCGCTGGGACCGTATTGCAGGGCGGCGGCATGGTCTTCCGCGAGCACCCTGCGCACCGTCCTCATGATGATCTCGGGGTCGAAGGCCTGGGTATAGGGCAGCCCACCCGCCAGGGAGATGATGTCCGGCCTGGCAGTGACCGCGAGCAAGTCCCGGATCTCCGAGGAGAGCATGCTCGAGGTCCGGTGCGCATATTGTTCGCTGAAGGGGTCAAGGGTGAACCTTGGGGACATGCCGAAACACCTCTTCAGTGTGGGAGAACCACGTGGTCACCCCCGGTTTTATTTATGAGAAGTAGTATAAAGCATTGTATTCGGGCGGGATAGCTGAGGCAGCGCGTCCGGGAGCGGGGTCCTGGTTAAGAAAGGCCCTGGTAGGGTCGATAACTGCAGTGCGGGAGGCGGGTCAACCTTGACTTGAGGTCCGAGCGTGCCGGGACAAGTACCGGGGTACTAAGGTAACGACATACGGGGGCGACAGCACTAGAGAGCCGCGGAGCTCTTGTGGTGATCCGCGGGTTCCTTGTGTAACGGGGACATCACGGAGAAAGCAGATGAAAAGGTCTGACCTCAAAGACGCACACGAGACGCCGGGGGACAGCGATGTCGGGTTGGATATGCTCGTGCGCTTGCTGCAGGAAGAGATCGGCCTGAACCTGAAGCAGTACAAGCCGAACTACCTCAAACGACGCATCGGAGTCCGCATGAGGGCCACCGGGTGCAGCGATTACCTGCAGTACCGGCAGTGTGTGAAGCGGGACCCGGAGGAAAGCAGGCGCTTGATCAACGACCTTACCATCAACGTAACCGAGTTCTTTCGCGACCAGGACGTTTACGAGGTGCTCCGCAAACAGGTCATCCCGCAACTGATGCAATATAAAAGAGAGGGCCGTACCTGCAGCGTGCGGGCCTGGAGTGCGGGATGCGCCAGCGGGGAGGAACCTTATTCGCTGGCCATCCTCTTCCTGAACGCCCTGGCGAAGGAGAAGGACCCCCAGTCATGGGCACTCCGCATCACCGCCAGCGACCTCGACGACAAGGCCCTGGAAAAGGCCAGGGCGGGCAGTTACGAGTCGGTGAAGCTCCCGACGGGATTGATCCTCGAGGATTACTTCAGCAGGGAGAAAGACAGGTACGTGGTGAGCGAGGAGGTCAAGCGACCGGTGAGGTTTCTGCTCATGGACATCATGCAGCACCCGCCCCTGCGCCACCTCGACCTCATCCTCTGTCGCAACGTGCTCATCTATTTCGAGAGAGAGAGGCAACACCGCATCCTCGAGATATTCCAACGCTGCCTGCGGCCGGGTGGCTTTCTGGTGCTGGGGAAGAGTGAGGCGATCATCGGTGTGTTCGAGAGCGGCCTCGTCCCCTACAGCAGGAGAGAGAGGATCTACCGCAAGGAAGGAGAGCCGGTCAAGGAAACGGCCTCCAGGCAGGCGAAAAAGCGGTGACGGCCGCACAAGCCACGGGATATCCCGGCATGGCGACAGGACCGGGAGCGGCGTGGAGGGCGGACATCATTCAGCGGAAGGCCATGAAAGCCGAACAATAATGGGAACGCGGCCGGCCATACGGCCGTGCGTTGCCCGCAAGGAAAAACAGCGTAAAAGCCCAGCGGGAAGGGAGAACGGCCCGATAGGGATAAAACTAATATGTAATAGTGCCGAAAAACCAGATGGAGGCAGTTTTAGAACGCGCTGCCCGTCCAGGATCGAACAGGGAAGGCCGCCGCATCAGCGGCGGCTTGGAGATGGTGGAGGGATAGTCCATGAAAAAAACCGCTGAAGCGAGCGAACAGGACCCCGGAAGCAGGATCAACACTCGCACGCTGGCTTACATCGCAGTCGTAGTCTTCATGGCTCTCGTTGTGGCGTTCGGCGTTGTCAGTGTGGCCGTGCTGGCCGTGGGGGCCTCCAGGGCGGGGGATGCCGCCAGGGCGTCAGAGCCCGGGGAACAGAAGGAACTCGTAGATTCCGTCGACGGGCTCTTGAGCGGCGCCCTGATAGTGGCCATCATCCTGCTCATCCTGGAGATAGTCCTGGCGGCCCTGGCCACCTTCCTGTTCTATCGCTGGCTTTCCGGGAGCATGAAAGATATGACCTGGCAGGTGCAGCAGGTCGCCGCGGGAGATGGAGACCTGACCCGCCAGATCGTGGTCAGTGACCGGCAGACCTTCGGTGGCCTGGCCGATTCCATCAACGTGATGATCAGTGCCTTGCGCGGCTCGGTAGCGGAGATAGGCAAGATAGCCAGCGAGCTCAACAACAGCGCGGAACAGATGTCGGCGGTGATCCAGCAGATGAACGCCTCCAGCCAGGACATCTCGAGCACCATCTCCCATATCGCCAAGGGAGGGGAGGAACAGGCCCGACGCGTGCTGGACACTTCGCACACCATGGAGATGATGAGCTCCTCCATGCAGGAGATGGCGGATAAGGCGGACCTCTCGAACCAGGCCTCGATGGAGGCCATCGAGACCGCCCAAAGGGGAGCCGAGGCCGCGGTGGATACCGCGAGCGCCATGGACGTGATCCGCGATGCCGCCGAGGCGGTAGTCGAGGCGAGCACGGGGCTGGAAGAGCGCTTCATGCAGATCGGGATCATCGTAGACGTCATCACCAGCGTAGCCGATCAGACCAACCTTCTGGCCCTCAATGCAGCCATCGAGGCCGCCCGCGCGGGTGAGCAGGGACGCGGCTTCGCGGTGGTGGCGGAGGAAGTGAGAAGCCTGGCGGAGAACTCGCGCAAGTCGGCGGAGCAGATATCCAACCTCATCCGCGAGATCCAGGCGGGGGTCAACAAGATGAGGGGAAGCATAGACTCGGCCATCGACCAGGTAAGGGGTGGGACCGAAGTCGTGGAGAAGGCGGGGAAGGCCCTGCAGGAGATCGCCGTATCCATCCAGAGCACCTCGCGTTATGCAAGCGAGATCGCCGATACCACGCGGGAACAGGTCCTGGGGAACGACGAGGCGCTGAAGGCCATAACGGAGATCGCCAGTATCGCCGACGAGACCGCGGCCTCCTCCGAGGAGGCATCGGCAACGGTGGAGGAGCAGACGGCTTCCATGCAGGAGATGGCGGCGGCGGCGGCCGAGTTGGCGTCGATGGCGGAGAAACTGAACCAACTGGTGAGCGGCTTCAGGGTCTAAGTGAGGGCGGAGATGGAAAGCGAAGAAACCAAGTTCAGGCGGGAAGCGGCCAAGATACTGGCGATCTCCGCGGCCATCGCGTTTCCCCTGGGCGTGGGCGGGGCTATCGGGCTTGCCTACGCGGCGACTGAATTATCCTGGAGCCCCGCTCTTACGGGACTGCTGTTCGGCCTATGCCTGGTGACGCTGATCGTAAGCGTGGCGGTCTTCTATCTGGCGCGCGTGTACCTTAAGCCCATCCAGAACATAGAGTCCACCATCAGAAAGATGAACGAGAAGGATTTCACCGTACACATCGAAGCGCCGTTCAAGGAAGGCATGTTCAAAGACCTCTTCGATGGCCTGAACGAGCTCTCGGAATCGATGCGCGAGATGCTCAGGGAGCAGTCCGATACGGCGGACCAGCTGACCTCGGCGAGCGACATGATGTCCAGCGTGTCTCGCGAGACCACCGAGACGGCGCAGGATACGGCGAACACCATCTCCCAGTTAGCCCGCGGCTCCGAGGAGCAAGTGCATGCGATAATCCAGGCGCAGGGCACGGTAAACGAGATCGTGGATGAGATCAATATCGCAGCCGAGAGAAGCCAGGAAGCCCAGCAGTTCAGTGCCCAGGCCCAGGAGACGGTGGAGAAGGGCGTCGTAGCGGTGCAGAGGGCGACCCAGAAGATGCAGCAGATAAAGAGCACCGTGGACGCCTCCGCGAACGCCGTCAGAGAGCTGGGCGAGCACTCCGCCCAGATCGGCCTCATCGTGGACGTCATCACCTCCATCGCCGACCAGACCAACCTCCTCGCCCTCAACGCGGCCATCGAGGCCGCGCGCGCGGGCGAACAAGGCCGTGGTTTCGCGGTTGTCGCCGGCGAAGTGCGGACCCTGGCGGAGGGATCGGCGAAGGCCGCTTCGCAGATCGCCAACCTGGTGCGGGAAATCCAGCGCGGCATCGAGCACACCATCGACGGCATGGAGGGTGGGACCCAGGAGGCGGAAGAGGGGAACCTGGTCGTAGCGGAGGCCCAGTTCATGTTGCGGGAGATCGATGGCGCCTCGCACAGCATCGCGGAAAGGGTGTCCGCCATCTACGAGGCGACCCAGCAGGTATCGCAGAAGAGCGGCAAGGTCGTGGAGGTGATGAGCTCCATCGCCGGCATATCACAGGAGTCGGCGGCATCCACGCAGGAGGTATCGGCCTCTATCGAAGAACAGACCGCGGCCATGCAGGAAGTAACGGCCGCAGCGCAGGAACTGGATGAGATTGCCAATCGGCTGCGCGAAATACAGCGGGAATTCAGGGTATAGTCCCGGCACGCCCGTTTCGTTGTGAGCGGGTGAGAGTTGGGATATATTGAGCTTATAACGATTGGATGCGCGCCGCGGCGCAGGAGGAGATGGTCATGGCGGACGAAAGCAGAGCAGCGGAGGAGATCCAGCTGGTCGTATTCAGCCTGGGACGCGAGGAATTCGCTGTGGGGATCACCCAGGTACGTGAGATCATGCGCATGGAGGAGATAACGCGCATGCCGAAAAGCCCCCATTTCGTAGAGGGCATCATCAACCTGCGCGGTCAGATCATCGCCGTGGTCGAATTGGCAAAGCGGCTCAACCTGGAGACAGGGGAAAGGAGCGGCGAGACCCGCATCATCGTAGTGGAAACGGAAGACATAAAGGTAGGGATGATCGTGGATTCGGTATCCGAGGTGTTGCGTGTGGCGGCGGACGCAGTGGAGCCGAGCCCTACCCTGGCCACGGATATCTCCGCCGCATATCTGCAAGGAGTCTTGAAGCAGGACAACAGGTTGATCATCCTGTTGGACTTGACCAAGGTGCTCTCACTGGAAGAGATGGTGGGGCTCGGGTTTTGAGGCCTC
>CAYHAT010000016.1:0-9058 GCA_964354675.1 uncultured Actinomycetota bacterium
ATCTTCAGGTCCAGCACCGGGCGGGAGAGCACGTCCCCGAAAACGAACTCGACCAGGTAGCGGTAGAGTTCAGGCTCCTCCTTGCTCATCGTCTCCCGCAGATAATCGGCATTGGGCTCGTCCAGCTCGCGGAGCTTCCTCCAGCCCCGTTCGAAACGCTCATCGCTCATCTCGGGGTCCCCTTTCATGTTCCCGCATCGGCCACGCGCCCGCCGCGACCATTCCATCGCTATCACTATAATACCAATACGGCTCGGCCCTGGTCGGCGGCCTCGACTTTTTTTCCATGCTCCGGGCATGAGATGTTAGAATCGGTGCAAGGTTCGGGATAAAGGAGCGCCGATATGTTCGATCTGTTCGGCAAGCTGGGAAAGATCGGCATAGGATGCGGCATAACGGGGGCCGTCCTGGGGTCCCTGGCGGGCCTGGTGGCCATCATCGTGGCGGGGATAGTCACCGGGCTTCCCGCCTGGGCCATCGTGCTCATAAGCTTGGTGGTCATCCTTATCAGCGGCGGGATCTTCGCCACTTTCTATTTCGTCTTCAAGGCGGTGCTCGGCCCCGAAGTAGAACGGCGCAAGCTGCTCGAGAGCGGGGAGCCCGCGGAGGCGACCATCCTCGCGGTGACCGACACGGGAGTGACCGTGAACCGGATCTATCCGGTGGTCAAGTTGCTGCTCGAGGTGCGCCCGCAAGGCCGCCCGCCCTACCAGGTCGAGACGAAGATGATGTTGAACCGCATGGATATACCGCAGATCCAGTCCGGCAAGGTCGTGCCGGTGAAGATCGATCCCAGGAGACCGCAGAGGGTCGCGATAGTGATGCCGCAGGAAGCCGGAGCAGGCGTTGCCTCGCCTGTGGATGCGCGCACGGCGGAGCAGATGTTGGTCAGCGCGGACCAGGCTAACGAGGCCATACGGCAGAGCGGGATGCCGGCGCAGGCGAAGATCCTGCAGGCGCAGGCGTTGGGCATCGAGGTCAACGGCCCCAACCCAGCCATGAAGCTCGTGCTCGAGGTCTATCCCGCGAACCGCCCAGCGTTCCAGGCCGAGGCCATCGCTGTGGTCGCGCAGGCATCCATCCCCAACTACCAGCCCGATAAGATGGTTTTTGTGAAGTTCGATCCCAACGACACTACCAAGGTGGCCATCGATCATTCCCAGCCTTGATCGGAGCCGGCCGGTTTCAAGACCCATCGCTTGCCATGGATGTTGACCCTCGAGGCGTAATGGTTTCAGGCAGTACTGCTTACTTGTCGGTCGCCACGGAGCGATCCCATTGCCAGGATATAAGTCCGGGTATAACATATAGCAGGTTGAGATCATCTTCGAAGCAGAGGAGGAAGTAATGAAGAAGGCCGTGATCATGCTGTTAGTCCTGGCCTTGGCGGCCGCAACATTCGCCTTTGCCGGGTGCGGGGGCGGCGGCAGCTCAGATACCCCCGAACAAGTAGTGGAGCAGTTCTTGAGTGCTTCCATGGAGGAAAACGCCGACGCCGCATACGAACTCATCAGCGAGGATAGCAAGAGCGAGCTCGAAGACAAGGAAAGCTTGGTTGCCGGGTTCTCCGAGGGCATCAACGCATACGAAGTGGGCGCGGCCACCATCTCAGGAGACGAAGCCCGGGTCGCGATCGTCTTTCAGCTGTCAGGTTTAGAGGGGGATCTCGAATTCGACATAGTCCTCGTAAAAGAGAATGGGGCCTGGAAGATCGCGTTAGCAGATACCAACTTGGAGGCGGAGAAGGCCATCGAGGAGCTGATGCAGCAGCTTCAGCCAACGCAATAGTCCCGTCTGTATCGGAGAGAAAAAGGATTATCCCGCTCTGCGGGATAATCCTTTTATTAGAGGTCTTTTAAGAGACGGTGGGGCGTGCGACCGGGGAGGTAGATAGCCATGGCGGAGCTGGATGAACTCGACGTAGCCCTGCAGGCGATAAAGAACGGGGTCACCATCGATCGCAATGCATACGGGGTACCGGTAGTGCGGGCGGACAACTTCCAGGACATGCTTTACGGCTTTGGGTGGGTCCAGGCATATGATCGGCCGGTGCAGTTGGAACTAACCCGCCTGGTGGCCAAGGGCATAGCCTCCGAGCACCTGCCGCCTTCACCGGACCTGATCGAGATGGACAAGGAGATGCGGCGCTATAACCTCTGGGGGTTCTCCATCAGGCAGGCGCTGCAGCTCGACGGCGAGAACGAGGGGGCGCTGCTCGACTACTGCCGGGGTATAAACGATTGCCTGAAGGAGAACCAGCCGCCCGAGTTCGGGTTGCTCGGCTACGAGCCGCAGGATTGGACCCCGGCTGACTGCATCATGATGTGCAAGATCATCTCCCTGGTGGACATGGACGAGACCCAGGGGTGGATAAAACGGTTTATCGTGCAGATGTTCCAGAACGGTGTGTCCCTGGATAAGCTCAAGGAACTCTTCGTGTATATGACCGACGAGCCGGACGAGGCATACCTCGAGGTCCTGCGCCAGGTGAAGCTCCCGGAGCCCTTCGTCCCCGCAAGCTTGAAGTGGGCCGTCCCCCGCATGCAGACTTCGAGCAACTGGGCGGTCTCGGGCTCCAGGACCGTCTCCGGCAAGGCCATCCTCTGCGGCAGCCCCGACCTTGACTCCGCCCGCCTGCCGGCCCTATGGCAGGAGGTCGTACTGCGCGCGGGCGACTACTACCTCATGGGGTTCACCATTCCCGGGCTCATTGGCGTGCCGGTGGCCAGGACGAAACACCTGGCCTGGAGCCCTACCTACGGGTGCATGGATATCATGGACTACTTCATCGAGGAGGTGAAGGAGGGCAAGTACCGGCGGGGCGACGATTGGATCCCCTTCGAGGTGCGCGAGGAGATAATCGCGGTCAAGGACTCTGAGCCGATAACCGTGCACTACTACGAGAACGAGCACGGGGTGCTCGCGGGCGAGCCTGCAGGGGACGGCTACTACCTCTGCCTGGCGTGGTCCATGCGTGATGCAGGGGCGGCGACCATCGGCAACTTCATCGCCGCTTCGCGCAGCGAGAAGGTGTCCGAGGCCATGGGATATTTCTCCCGCATGGACTTCGGAGCCCAGAACTGGGTGATAGCCGACAGTGCGGGCAGCGTCGGTTACGCCATGAGCGGCATCTGCCCCATACGCCCCCTGGGATGGAGCGGGCTGCTGCCCATTCCGGGCTGGGACGCCTCCTGCGACTGGCGGGGCTATTACGGCCCGGAGAACAATCCCCGCCTCTACAACCCGTTGGAGAGCTTCATCGGCACCGCCAACCAGGACATGAACGACCTCAGCGATGTGCGTATACAAACGCTGTCCATGGCCGCCGACCGTTCCCTGCGCATCGCCGAGCTGCTGGAGGCTCGGGACGACCACGACCTGGACTCCATGCGCGATATGCAGTACGACGTCTATGCCAAGCAGGCGGAGCAGTTCATGCCTATCATCCGGCCGCTGCTCCCCGACACCGAGAACGGCAACCTCCTTGCAGAGTGGGACCTGAACTACTCCTCCGAATCCCTGGGGGCTACGCTCTTCGAGAGCGTGTACCGGGAGCTGGTGAAGACCGTCTTTGGGGACAACGGCCTGGGACGTGAAGTGATCGAATACCTGATGGAAGAGACTATCCTCCTGAACCTCTACTACGGCTATTTCGACGGGGTATTGCTGCGAGGGGAATCCCTGTGGTTCGAGGGCAGGTCCCGGGACGAGCTGTATCGCCTGGCCATAATCAGGGGCCTCGACACCTCCCCGATGCCCTACGGGAGCACCCGCATGGTGACCATGCGCAATATCGTCTACGGCGATATGACCCCGGATTTCAACTACGGGCCCATCGAGCTGCGCGGCTGCCGCGGCACCTTGTGCCAGGGCCAGATATTCAGGAGCGCCGGGAGGCTGGCCACCTTCTCCCCTACCTGCCGTCTGGTCACCGACTTCGCCGAGGACAAGGCCCATACCGCCCTGGCGGGGGGGCCGTCGGAGAGGCCCGCCTCACCGTGGTACACTTCCGGCGTGCAGGACTGGCTGGACGGCGTCTACCACGCCATAGAACCATAGCTCTGCAAAGGGAGCGGCAGCTGATGGTAAGCGATCCGGCCGATACCCGACGCCACGAACTGGACTGGCTGCGTGTGCTCGCGGTGCTGCTGCTCATCTATTTTCACAGTGCCCGCATCTTCGACTTCGGCGACTTCTACGTGAAGAACGGGCAGTTGAGCAAAGGCTTCGAAGCCTTCGTCACCTTTGTCGACATCTGGTTTATGCCCCTCTTCTTCTTCATCGCGGGGGCGGCGTCGTTCTACGCCCTGGGAAAACGGAGCGGCAAGCAATACGCGGGCGAACGCGCCAAGAGGTTGATGGTGCCCTTCGTATTCGGGACGCTGGTCCTCGCCGCGCCCCAGGTCTACTGCGTGCTGCTGCAGCAGCCCGGCTACAGCCAGAACTATCTGCAGTACTACGGCTATATCTTCACCACGCCTTATCTCACCGAGGTCACCGCGGGCAGCGTAGGCCCGGCCAAGATCGTAGCGTTTACCCTGGAGCCCGCCCACCTCTGGTTCATCCTCTACCTGTTCATATTCTCGCTAATATGTTTGCCTCTGTTCCTGCGGCTGCGGGGCGAGAAGGGAGCGGGCTTCCGCGACCGCGTCGCATCGTTCCTGCGCCGGCGGGGGGCGATCTTCCTCTTTGCCATACCCATTTTTCTCTATAACGTGTTGCCCATCGACGATGACACCATCTACCGCCTCTTCCATATCTATCCCTTCTTCCTCGGCTTCCTCTTCTATTGCGACGACAGGTTCGGTCACATCATCGACGAATATCTTAAACCCGCCCTGATACTGGCCTTGTCCTTCTCTGCCGCTTTCCTTGCCATTTTCTGGACGGTGGGCTTCGACTCGCAGCAGGTCTTATGGGATGGGGTGCTCCTGGACGTGCTGTATTCCTTCTCCACCTGGTTCTGGCTCCTGGCCCTGGTGGGGCTGGGCCGTAAGTACCTGCGTTTTCGCAACGGCTTTCTTGACTACGCCAACCGCGGCTCCTACCCCTTCTACATCCTGCACCAGACGGTGATCGTCCTTCTCGGTTACGCCATATTCAGGTGGACGTGGGGGATCGCGCCTAAATATCTACTCATAACCACAGCCTCACTGGTGATCTCCGCACTCGTTTACGACCTCCTGGTGCGGAGAACCAGGCCCACCCGTTTCCTCTTCGGTATGAAATGATCGGGACGGATCACCAGAGCACGGTCTGCTCCGGGTCATCCGCCAGCGTGATGTTGAAGACATACCATTCGCCGTTGTCTTCGTACAGATCGACCACGAGGTCCTCGGAACGGGCGGGGACGACGTTGCCCTCCATGTCCACGGTCTCGGTATAATCTACGGTCATGTAGACGGTCACCCAATTGCCCTCATCGTCAGTATAGGCTTCGGCCGATCTGACGGTGCCCTCCGCCTGCAAGCCCGCCTCGTAAGCCTCGCCCACCTGCACCAGGAAGAAATTCTCGCTGATGTTGTCGAGCATGGGCGACGTGATGTCTATATAAGAGAGCATGGCCTCTCCGTCACCAGCGTTGAAGGCTATATAGTATTGGTCCAGCACCTCCAGGGCCGGAGCGTACTTCGGGTCGTTGAGGTCCTCGATCCCGTATAGATCGATGAGGATATCGCGCACGAGGTCGCCCAGGTCCCAGACCCCCTCGTCCAGTTCCGCCGGATTGTAATCCTGGCTGTCCTGGTATTCCTCCAGCGCGCTCCTCGCTTCGTCCGCCAGGGACGCCATGTCGGGCATCACGGTCTCCTGGTCGCCACCCGTCATCTCGTCGAGGTAATCGGCAGTAGTCGACAGGTAATCGTCGTAAGCGGAGAGGAAATCGTCGAGGGCACCGTTGCTGTCCGACAGATCAGACGGCACCGTCACGCCGTCGAGTTCGTCCTCGAAAGATGCGATAACCTTCTCGGTATCCTTGAACGCGTCCGAGAGGCCCTCCAGGTCCTTCTCTTCCTCGACGTCCTCCGCCGCACCCAACAGCTGAGACGTGCTGTCCTCGAGTTCCGACCACTGGGAGAGCACCGCGTTGGTATAATCGCCAGACCCTCCCCCGCAACCGGCGTAGAGCAATGCGCCCATTGCGAGCAGGAGCACGAAGACAACTCCCATGACGGCCCTTCTTCTTCGATCACTCTGCATCTCATCGCCCCTTTCAACAACTATCTACGGCACAGCCACAGACTCATGTATATATATATTCCCCGAGCAAGGGCCGATCTATATGATCTATCTCAGAGAGGAAGCAACTGCATCTACCGGTTTGTCCATGCTCTTGTCCGTAAAAAAGGGCCCGCCGCAGCGGGCCCTCACCTGCACTCTGCTTACCAGATGCCGGATTGGCTGAACACATCGTAGACGAACCCTTGCCGTCACTATTCTTTTGTCTTCGTCCCGCTCATCCTGCGTCCTTTTCCGCCGCGTCCGCATGGGA
Organism: uncultured Actinomycetota bacterium; assembly: GCA_964354675.1. Lineage (GTDB taxonomy): Bacteria > Actinomycetota > Geothermincolia > Geothermincolales > RBG-13-55-18 > SURF-21. The sequence goes on from CAYHAT010000016.1 coordinate 6,491, forward strand.
CGCGAAAGCGCCTGGTCCCTCCCGCAAAGCCTGGTAGTCGATGAGCGAGCGCATGGCGCGGGCTGAACGCACGGCGGAGGGATAGACCGGCACCCCGCTATCGATGAGGCTCTGAATGGAGCGGCTGCGCGTGCCCAGGAAGGACATCACCACCAGAGGTTTGGCGTGCGCCGCAGAGACCGCGGCCAGCTCCGCGAGGAAAGCCTGGTAGCCCTCGTCCCAGGTATTCTCCATGGCCTGCAGGTCGGGGAATCGCTTCTTGAGGTTGACCATGAAGTCCGGCGCCCCGAAGATGCCATAGATGAAAGCCCCGTCCACCTCGCCGGATTCGTACACCAGCTCGAGCAGTTGCTTGAAGATGAAGATGTTGGTCTCGAAGGTGAGGTCGATGGGGTTGCCGGTATAGGTCAAAGGCCCGGTCACCTCGTCCAGTTTCTTTCGCAGGCCTTCCGAGAAGGCGGGAGCCTCCAGCCCCGCCTTCTCCAGATGATAGGCGAGGGAGGATCCGGGACCACCTGAATTGGTGATCACAGCCATGCGGCCGCCTGCCGGTAACGGCTGCATGGAGAGTATCCATAGCAGGTCCAGCATGTGGTCAAGGTCCTCGGCGCGTATCACACCCGCCTGCCGGAAGAGGCCGTCGTAGAGCTCGTCGGGACCGGAGATGGCCCCGGTGTGTGAGAGGGAGGAACGCGAGCCCGCCTCGGTCCCACCCACGTAGATGGCCACCACCGGTTTTACGCGCACCGTCTCACGGGCCGCCGCGATGAACTCGCGGGGACGGCGGATGGTCTCCACGTACAGCCCCACCGCGTTGACCACGTCCTCATCCCTCAGGTAGTCCAGGCATTCCGTGAGGTCCATGTCCGCCTCGTTCCCCACGCTCAGGGTCTGGCACATCCTGATGCCCTGCGCCCTCAGGTAAGGATTGATCATGGCGGTGTAGGCCCCCGACTGCGAGGCAAAGGCGATGCTGCCGCCCATGGGCGGCTCGATGATGGTGGTGGTGTTGAGCGAGCACAGGCTGTTCATGATCCCCACGCAGTTCGGCCCGAGGAAGCGGATGCCGTATGCGGCCGCGACCTCCTCGAGTTGCCGTTCCCTTTCCCTGCCCAACTCGCCCGGGACCTCCTTGAAGCCGCCAGAGATGATGATGGCCCTGCGCACCCCGGCCTTGCCGCATTCCTCCAGGATCCCCGGCACGACCTCCGTAGGCAGGACGAGCTGTACCAGGTCCACGGGCTTTCCCACCTCGGAGATGCTCCTGTGAGCGGGAAGGCCCATGACCGTCTCCTCGCTGCGATGGATGGGATAGACCTCGCCCTCAAAGCCCGTCTCCAGGATGTTGGCGAGCTGGATGGACCCCATCTTCATGGGGTTGTTGGAGGCGCCGAAAATGGCTATGGACGATGGGTTCATGAGCTGCTTCAACGGGTGCATCGGGTCCTCCCTCGATCTATAAAGTCACGGGCGCATAGCAATATTCTAGTGTATTACGCCGGCCAGGTCTGCTTTCACGGCACGAACTCGTTCCGTGCGGCAACGGTGAGCAGACGGCAGGGCCGAGCGGCGGCGCTTGGACCGTTTGACATCCTAATTCCGATAGGTTAAATATAAAGTACAACTTAATACAGCCTAGGAAAATACAAATCAGGTCCGCGAAAGCGTAGATGGAACCGCATGGACTTTCAGGACCACAGGGAAGCAACGAACCGCAGGTCTCGACTTGGTCACCTTGACTGCGGGGAGCTAATGGTGAAACCGGCCCGGTCAAAGCAGATGATCGGGCTTTGTTCATGATGGCGATAGGGCGACGCAGACAAAGAAAGGGGCATTGATCCGGGCGACGACGAGAAGGCTGGGAAGCGGGCAGGCTTGCCAGGCAAAGGCCAAGGCCATGCGGCGTAGATATCCAGGCACCTACCTCTTAACCATCCTGTCCCGATCACGTCGCGCTTTGTTGCCCCAAGGGATGTGCTCACGCGTTTGAAGCCCTGCGGCGCTCGAGATATCGCCGGCATGCGAGATCTGGCATTGCGATGCACGGCGCTACACAGAAGAAGGAGGTGGTCCCTTTGCAGGGATTGAAGAAATGGTCGGTGTTTCTCGGGGTGCTCGTGTTGTTAGTGATGGCGTTGCTGGCCGGCCCCGGATTCACCTTCCCGGAGAGGGACGGCCAGAGCCCCGCCGAGGAAAACGGCGGGTCGGAGGACGGATCCCCCAGCTGGACTCCCCAGGACATAATGCAGTACATCGAGGACTGGCTGCGGGGGGACGACCCGGTAACCGATGGCGGGAATGAGGGAGAAGTCCCAAGCGAGGGTGAAGGAGAGGTCCCGGGCGAAAACGAGGTACCGCCTCCTAGTGAAGAAGCACTGCCTCCCACAGGTACGACGCCCCCCGCGCAGGATAACGGACCCGTGACGCAGCCCGGCGGTAACCAGAAAGAAGAAGCAACGGACACGCTCGACCCTGCTCCGACCATCACAGAGGGCCTCGAGCAGAACGGCGAAGAGATGGGTTCCATCTCCGGCATCAAGTTCCTGGATGCCAACCTGAACGGCTGCC
>CAYHAT010000016.1:9158-21716 GCA_964354675.1 uncultured Actinomycetota bacterium
AGGTCATCGAGGATACCGTGCCCGCAGGCCACTTCCACACCACCGACCCGGATGAGTTGGTGTGTTTGAAGCCCGGCTGCATGGACCAGGTGGTGGATTTCGGGAACGGCGTACGCGGTGAGGAGGAGATGGGTTCCATCTCCGGCATCAAGTTCCTGGATGCCAACCTGAACGGCTGCCGTGACGTGGGCGAGCCCGGTATCGAGGGCGTGGGGATACGCCTCGAGAAGGGATGCGACACCTGGTGCGCCATAACCGACAAGGATGGCTACTACTGCTTCACCGGGCTCGTAGCGGATGCATACGAGGTGGAGGTCATCGAGGATACCGTGCCCGCAGGCCACTTCCACACCACCGACCCGGATGAATTGATGTGCTTGAAGCCCGGCTGCATGAACGCGGTGGTGGATTTCGGGAACGGCGTACGCAAGGAGAAGGACTTAGGCTCCATCTCCGGCCGCAAATGGAGGGACGGAGACGCCAACGGGGAGTTCAGCTTCAGCGATTGCCCCATGTCGGGCGTGGAGATACAGCTCTGGCAGGACGGCCGGTTAGTGGCGACCCAGACCACCAGCAATGCTCCCGGCGACAAAGGCTCTTACTTTTTCGGCGCACTGGAACCCGGCACATACACAGTAAGGGAGGCCGCGCCAGCCGGTTACTATCCTACCAATCCCACCAGTGGAGAGTGGGTCATAGATCTTCAGCCTGGAGAAAAAAGGTGCTCCGTCAACTTCCTCAACGCCCGTTCCCTCTCCATTTCCGGTACGAAGTGGGAGTGGAGGGACGAAAACGGTGACGGGATTATCCAGGACGGCGAGAGATACCCCTTGGAAGGCGTCACCATACAGGTTTGCTCGCCGTGCTCCCCCGAGCCCGTGCAGGCTGTGACCGCTGCGGATGGGGCATACACCTTCAAGGACCTCAAGCCCGGCATCTACACCGTAAAAGAGGTATTGATCCCAGGTTGGCATGCTGTAGATCCCGCCAGTGGATGCCATGTGGTCGAGCTCTTATGCGATTACGACCAGAGCGACGTGGACTTCGTAAACGCCAGCGATCCCTCTATCTCCGGCATCAAGTGGGAGTGGGTGGACGGCAACGCCAACGGTGAAGTGGACGAGGGGGAGTATTCTCCCCTACCAGGGATAGAGATACGGTTGTTGCAGAACGGCGTGGAAGTCCTCCCTTCCGTCTTCACCGATAAGAACGGCGGCTACTCGTTCAACGGGCTCAAGCCCGGCATATACACCGTCTCGGAGGTCTTGACGCAAGGATGGAATGCGATGGACCCGCAGGGCGGCACCCAGCAGGTCGAGGTCAAGGCCGGCATCGACGCAAGCAACACGGACTTCCTTAACAGCCAGGTTGAGGTAGCGGGAGAGGTGGTGACGCCCGTGACGCCGGTCGCCGGCGCCCAGGCTACAGGCGAGCTGCCCCAGACCGGCATGAACCAGTTACCGCTCATCCTCGCCTCGGGCATACTGGTGCTCATAGGATTGCTGTTCCTGGCGCTGGGCATCATCCGTTCCTTTAATTCTTAAAGGCCGCGGCACGAACAAGGGCCCCTGCCGGGGGCCCTTGTTTGCTTATGCGTCGTTTCGATTCAGCTGCCGGGTACGTAACCCATAGCGTCGTGTCCGCCACGCCAGGTGTTCTGGTAGCTGAAGTACATGGGGGCAACAGGGATGCCGTCATCGCGCAAAGAGGAATAGCGGGATTGCGCCGCATCAGAACACTTCCATCCTGAATCACCTTAATCGCCGCTACTTAGGGCCTCCTCCACCGCCTTGAGGGAGACCTTCTTGCTGACGGAGGCGCCGCTGGTGATGTCCACATCCAGGGATTGGGTGGAAACCACCTCGTCGAAGATGGCCGTGACCTCCTGCTGCGTCTCTTCCGCCATGCGCCCGCTGTCCGTGAGCTCGATGGCGGTGATGCTGCCACCCTCCACGCCGACCTCCACCGCGGCCTTGACATGAAAGACGCTGTAAGAGCCCGCGTATATGCCGTCGGGGACCTGCGAGAAATCGACATCATCGATGGTGAGTGAGTCGGCGGCCTTGAGAAAGCGCCAGGCATACAGGCCCCCGCTCGACCCGGCGATAAGCAGGAGGGCGACCAGGGCGATAGACATCCCCATGATGACCTTCCTCCTGGTGCCTTTTCCCGCCTGCGTCGTTTGCGGCGGCGTTTCTTCCGCGTTCACCGGTTGCTCTCCCATTACCACGCTCCTCGCTGCGGCCTACCATCCGGACCGTTTCGTCTCATTATAATCCCTGAGGTCTCCTTTGAACGCTGGTAAGGAGGGGTGCATCGCCATCGCCCTAGACCTGATAAAATAATAACGTCCGAACAGGCTGTCGCCGGCTCTTCAAGCACAACGATACTCTTCCGGCCAGATCGATGGGTATCGTGGGTGCTTGTCGTGCACCATGGAAAGGAGGAGGCATGGAGGGTTACATCTGGGACTACCGCGACCCCTACGCATGGATGCAGAAGGTCAGGGAGGGGCTGCCGCCGCTGATCATCTCTGCGGCCATTACCGGCGGCGTGCAGGGTAAGGAGATGAACGAGAACCTGCCCGAGACCCCGGAGGAACAGGCGGAGCAGACCAAAGAGGCCTACGAGGCCGGAGCGAGCATCGTGCACGTGCACGCCCGCAACCCCGAGGTGTGGTGGCTGACCACCAGCAACCCCGACGATTACCTCAAGGTCAATGCCCTCATCCGCGCCGCGTGCCCGGACATCATCATCAACAACACCACGGGGGGAGGGCCGGAGCTGAACATGGAGCAACGCATGGCCTCCATCTACGCCAACCCTGAGCTGTGCTCCCTCAACCTGGGCCCCTTCGTGCTCAAGGTCACCCTGGGCGAACGCGCCGAACCCCTCCCCAGCCCGCGGCCGGAGATTACCGCCGAGCGCTGCGTCCCCTGCAGTTACGGCGACGTAGAGACCTTCGCCAGGGCCATGAAAGAGAAGGGTATCAAGCCCGAGATGGAGCTCTACCATCCCGGCATGTACTGGGTGGTCCAGGACCTGATGATGGAGGGATTGATCGACCCCCCTTACGATATCCAGTACGTCATGGGTTTCCAGACCAGCTCCTTCCCCACCCCGGCCAACGTGCTCGCGCTGGTGAACGAGCTGCCGCCGCAGTCGCTGTTCTTCGTCATCGGGGTCGGGCACTACCAGCTCCCCATGAACGTGTTGGCCATCATGCTGGGCGGCCACGTGCGGGTGGGGATGGAGGACAACCTCTACTATGCCCGGGGGAGAAAGCTCGCAAGCAACGCCGAGGCCGTGGCCCGCATCGCGCGTATCGCCAGGGAGATGAACCGGGAGATCGCCACCCCGGCACAGGCAAGGGAGATGCTGGGCATCTCGCAGGAGCCTTCGCAGTATTGAGCGTGCGATGAGAGCGTCATCACGGATATAAATAAGAGTCCAGGCCGAGTATGCCAGTCTTTGCTGCTGGTGGTGATCCCGGTTTGCGGGCATGAGCGGGGCGTATTCCATGCCCCGCTCTACACGCCTCCATAAGAGCATTGATGCGTGGTTAATATGCGGGCGGAGGTTCCCGATAGTCTATGCGATGGCCGTAAGAAGTGATGCGCAAGACGCGCGTGATGTAACGGGGAGGCTATAGAAGATGCGTAAGGGTCCTGTGAGTTCTTTGTTATCTCGACCGCTGCGGTTGATGGCCAGCCTGGCCCTGGTCTTCACGCTCCTTTCCCTGGCTTCATGTGGTGGGGGCTCGGAACCCCCACCTGCCTTCAGTGAGGACCTGCAGCAGCAGATGCAAGAATCGACGGAGGAACTCATGCAACAGGCGAGTATTCCCGGCGCCATCGTAGGGGTCTGGGTCCCCGACATGGGCGAATGGGTCGCGGCTCTCGGTGAGGCGGATATAGACACCGGGCAACCCGTGGAGGTATCGGACAAGGTGCGCATCGCCAGCAACACCAAGACCTTCGTGGCCACCCTGGTGCTGCAGCTGGCGGACGAGGGCAAGCTCAGCCTCGATGACCCCCTGGAGATGTATGTTCCCGGCGTGCCCTACGGGGACCAGATCACCATCCGCAGCTTGCTCAATATGTCCGCGGGCATCTTCAGCTTCACCGAGGACGAGGGCTTCCTCGAGGCCTTCACCGCCGACCCCCTCATGGAGATGCAGCCCCGGGACGGCCTGGACATAGCACTGACCCATCCCCCCGACTTCCCGCCCGGCCAGAGCTGGCACTACTCAGACACCAATTACGAGGTGTTGGGGATGATCGTAGAGGAGGTCACCGGCAACGCCATCGAGGACGAGGTGGAGCAACGCATCATCGAGCCCCTGGGGCTTGCAAACACCTCCTTCCCCACCACCCCGGACATGCCGGAGGGGTCTGCCAAGGGTTACGTCCTGGGGGCTGATGGACAGCTCGAGGACTATACCCGTGTGGAGCCCTCGGTGCCCTGGGCGGGCGGCGCTATGATCTCCAACCTGGAGGACTTGAGGGTGTGGGCCAAGGCCCTGGCCACCGGCGAACTGCTGAGCGATGAGATGCACCAGGAACAGCTCGGGTGGTTGAACATGCCGGGGCTGGAAAACGTGGACGGCAAATACGGCCTGGGCATCATGTCCCTGGGCGGATTCCAGGGACACAACGGGGCTATTTTCGGGTTCAACAGCACCGTCCTCTACCTGCCGGAGGACGACGCCACTATAGTCGTGCTCACGAATAAATCCACCAACTCGTCCCAGGAAGCGATGCTCATCTTCATCAATATAGCGAAACTGCTCTTCCCCGAACAATTCCCCAACCTGTAATGGGGTCAGCCGTTCAATCGACACGCTTGTCGCGAGGAGCGGAGCGCCGTGGCGATCAGGCCAGGCATCCACATGGGGCAAACTGTTCGATCGATAAAGATTAGATGGTGGAGACATGGAAAACCCGCGCATATACGGTAAGGCTCCCTACGACACTGCCGTGGTGCATGGCGGCCCCGGCGCGCCCGGGGAGATGGCGCCCGTAGCCCGCGAGCTCTCCAGGACCCGCGGCGTGCTGGAGCCTCTGCAGACACGGGCGTCCCTCGCGGAGCAGGGCAAGGAGCTCAAGTCCCTCCTGGAAGATCATGCTGATCTCCCGGTCACCCTGATCGGGTACTCCTGGGGGGCTATCCTGTCCTTCATCTTCACCGCCGATAATCCCGCCTGTGTGAGGAAACTGATCCTGGTGAGCAGCGGCGTCTTCTCGGACACATACATCAGAAGGATCAAGAAAAACCGCTTGAGCCGCCTCTCGGAGCGGGAGAGGGCGCGCATGGACGCGTTGCTGCAGGTCTTGAACGACTCCTCAACAGGGGACAAGGACGTCCCCTTCGCCGAGATGGGAGAGCTGATATCCAAGGCGGACTCCTACGACTCACTGCCACACGACAGCGAAGTAATAACATTCCAGCACGACATCTTCGAAGCCGTCTGGAAAGACGCGGAGGTATTGCGAAGCGGCGGCGAGCTCCTGGAGATGGGCAGGCGCATAACCTGCCCCGTGGTGGCCATACACGGGGACTTCGACCCCCACCCCTGGGAGGGGATAAGGACGCCCCTCGCAGAAGTCATCCGCGACTTCCGGTTCGTGCTGTTGGAGAAATGCGGGCATCATCCCTGGTACGAGAAGTATGCCAGGGACCGCTTCTACGCCGTGCTCGAGAAGGAACTCCCTTGACTTCAAAGGGTTAGGTCTGCGTTTTCCACGCAAGAAACGCCTGGCCTTTTTCTTAAGCCGCACCATGCCGCCCAAAACAATGACGTGATAGAATCAAGGGGCATGGCCAGTCGAAAAGGAGGTATACGCATGAAGACCCTGGTAGCCTATTTCAGCCAGACCGGAAAAACGAAAATGGTCGCCGAGGCCATCTTCGAGAGCATCGAAGGTGAAAAAGAACTCAAGGAATTGAGCGAGGTCGAGAGCCTGGAGGGTTATAACCTCTCCTTCATCGGCTTCCCCATCATCGCCTTTGGGCCGGCCAAGGATGGGAAGGAGTTCCTGGAGCAGCACGCCGCCGGCAAGAAGGTGGCGCTGTTCATCACCCATGCCGCACCCGAGGACCAGGATGACGTGGGCGAATGGCTGGACAGATGCAGGAAGGCAGCCGCCTCTTCCGACCTCGTCGGATTCTTCGATTGCCAGGGGGAGCTGTCGGAGGCGATAGCCGAAGCCTTGATGAAGAGCGATGATCCCGTGATGCAGTCCTTCGGGGAACGCCGCCCGGAGACCCTCGGCCAGCCCGACGAAGCGCGCCTGCAGCGCGCCAGGGAATTCGCCCGCGAAGTCATGGCGCAGTCCTAGCGGCCGTAGCCGGTGGAGCAGGTGCCTCCCGTGCGGTCCGACCAGTAGGTGGCTCGCTCGCAGCAGATGGCCGTGCCGGACAATACCCGCAGCGACAACGAGCCGTCGTAGAAGTCGTCCACCTTCACGGTAATGCGGGCGTGGGCCGGCACTACCGTCTTCCCTATCTCTTTCTCGCCCTCGGCGGTCATCGCATACATCGTCACCGCGGTGTCCGCGTTGCCCGGGTTGTATAACAGCAGCCAGGTGTCGAAGCCGTAGGCCGTGCACCCCTCGGGTAGAAAAGACTCCTTGGACGGCGCGGTGAGGCCGTGGCACTCGTGCCCGGCCCTTCCCCCCGGCACTGCCCAGTACATGGAGCGCGAGGCCACGATGGGCACGTCGGATACGACGGTCATGGATATATCCCGGCCCGGCAGCACCTCGTTGAGGTGCAGGGTCTTGCGGCCGCCCGGCGCGAGCACCATCTCGATGGGTGCAAGCCCGGTCCCCTGGGAATCCACATTAACCGTTACCTTAGCCTGGTTCGGCTGTGGGTTGAAGAGGAGCAGCCAGGTGTCGAAACCGGAATGAGTGGCACCCTCAGCGAGATACCATGTCTGCGCGGGCGTCTTCGCCCCCATGGAGCAGGTGCCGGAGCGGCGCCGCGTGCCGTACATGGAGACCTCGGCCACCACCGGGTCCTGCGAGGTGAGCAGCGTGGATACGTTGGCGGCGGACACCCAGTCGTTCACCCTCACGTTGGTGCGGGAGAGCGCAGGCACCGCAACCGTGCCGGTCCGCTCCCCGCCGCTCTCGGTGAGGAAACGCACGTCCACCAGGGTATCTGTATCCCCCGGGTTGAGGATGGTTATCCAGGTCTCGAAGCCGAAGTCGGTGCACCCCTCCGCCAGGTACCATTGCCGTGAACCCGAGGCCGTACCGGTGGCCGTATGGCCTTCGATCCTGTCGCTCCAATACATAGCCCGCTCCACGAACACCGGCTGGTCCGAACCCACCCGGATGCCCGAGCTCTTGGCCCAGATGGTGTTGCTGGCGTTCATGGTCATGCGGGAGTGGGCCGGCACCGTCACCGGGTCGGCGTTGCGGGGGCCTTCCTCGGTGTAGTAGGAGACGCTCACCCGGGTGTCCGTATCGTTGGGATTGGCCACCAGCAGCCAGGTCTCGAAGCCGTAGTCCGTGCACCCTTCGGCCAGGAAAGACTCGAAGGGGGCGTCGGGCGGCACGTCGGGAGTCGTGCCCTTGTATGCGTTCATCATGGCCTCGTCCATGGTCACCTGTTTGCCACCGCCCGCGAGCACGTTCATGGTGCTCACCAGCATCTGGTGGAAGAAATTGTACTCGTTCGCGGTGTTGAGGTTATTGGGATCGTGCCTGGGATTGCCGGACACCGGCATGAGCACGTACTTACCGCAATAGTAATCCAGGGCGATGGGGTCGCGGCTGGCGAGGAGACGGTCTAACCTCACGGCGCTCTCGTAGGGGCCGTTAGGTCCGCCCGCCGGGGTGACCCAGATGGCGTCCACGATGTTCAGGTCGGGGTAGCGCGCGACGAGCATGAGTTTTCCGAAGATGCCTTCGGTGCGCATGGGAACGTGGGGTGGGTTCTGGGTGGCCTGCCAGAGGTCCTGCACCCCCATGAAATGCTTGACGCAGGCGGTCACACCGGCGCCGCTGTGGTCCTTGAGCACGGGCACGTTGAAGAACTTCACCCGGGCGTTGTCGTAGCCCCCTCCCGTCCACTCGCCGTAACGCAGGGAAATGCGGGTGCCGTAAACGGTGGTGAACTTGGGGTACCCCTCCTGTATCTCGGGCACGTAGACGTAGCCGTCGCGCATGTCCCCCGCGTTGAAGTCGAGCACGGAAAGGGTCTGGACGGCGGTCCAGTCGTATACCGAGACGCGGTGATTGCCAGCGAACATCATGGCCACGTCGTTGTAGGATTGGCCATGGTCCTCGGCGTTGCAGGACGACGGGTTCTGGTTGCCGGGCTGGTTGTCCATATAGGAAGCCCATTGCCCGTTCTCCACGATAACCACCTCGCCGGTGAAACCGTCAGGGTGGTTGACGATGGCGTTCACAAGGCCCTTGACCACGTCGCTATTGGTGCCGCCCCGGGCGCGCCACTCGCCGTTGACCTTGATGAGCACGATGTCGTTGGACCCGACGATGCCGTCGGGGCTCGCCGCCTTGTAAGCGCCCGTGCTCTTGAAGAAGTCCAGGCCATTGGAGTCCATGACATCTATGAGGGTGTCCACGCCGCGTTCCGAGTTCACCGGGATGTTTTCCGCCACGAAGATATCCGAGGCGTTCGGCGATGAGGAGCGCAGCTCGGGTAGGGCCAGTGCCGCTGCCGCCGCCCGCATCTCGCTGGTGAGGCCGGGGGGGCCCAGGCCTCCAAAGAGGGAGAAAGCGAGCAGCCCCGCCAGGAGCAGGAGGGCTGCCGTCTCGGCCACGCGCAGGACGCGTGGGGGTTCGGGCAGTACCCGCCCGGTCGCCTTGGCATGTGCGAAGCTACCGATGCGCACGGCAACCGGCATCACGCTGCCGCCCAAGAGGACGGTGGTGTTCAAGAGAGCGGTTTGCTGGCAGGGATAGCTCAGGCGGGAGGGTTTGCGCCCGGAACGGATAAGCAGCCATACGAGCGAGATGATGCCGACGATGTAGACGTTTCCGAGCAGGACCTTCTTCACCCTGTTGCGGGTCGACGCGCCCTTGCCGCTCGCGTGCCCGTTCTTGTCGCCGCCGCGGCTGTCACGGCCACCCGAGCCAGACCATTCGTGATCTTCGTCCACCCTGCTGACTGATACGCTCCCGCTCTCCTCGAGGTCATGACCGACGATACGCATCTCCCTCACCCTGCCTCACGCCAAAGAAAACCGGCTGCTTTATATTAAGTATCGGAAAAACTGGCGCCCGGCTGAGCGCCAATCGTCATTGACTTCTCGCAGCGTTAGGCGTAAAGCCGGTACTGGAAAGATCCAGAAAGACTCCGTCCAAGTGAGTGGCCTGACGTACGTATAAGCAAAGAGCCGTCCGGCGACCCGCGCCGGACGGCTAGATCCTTTAAACGGGGCTATAAAAGCTCCATCAACGGTTCGTTGAGCTCTTCCTCACTGGGCTCGTCGGTGATGCCCGGCGGACGGTACCTGATGGTCATCCTCACCGTGACGGTATTGCCGGGCATGGCCGCATCCCGGAACTGGACCCAGACGCGCCTGCGCCCCGCGGGACCCTCCAGCAGCTTCCAGGGGAGGGTGATGGTCTGGCCGTCCTCGCAGGGAAGCCAGGCAGCGCCGGCGAAATCCCACGTGTTGGAGACACGGAAGTCCATGAGGCCGGCGCCGTCATCGTGAGCCCTCAGGGTCAGCTCCACGTCTAGGTCCTCGGTGAAGCGGGCGCCTCCGTCTATCTTAGCCTCGTCCACCACCGGGCGGCAGAGGTCCGTGCCGCCCACGTAAACCCGCACCGGCACCATCGTTCCCCCGGCCACATCCGCCAGCACGACCACCATGCGCTCGCCCGAATCGGCGTCGTACTGCTCCAGTATAGAACCGTTCTGGACGGTGTAATACTTTCCGCCGACCTGCTTTTCCATGGGGAATTCGATACGGCAGCCGAAGAGGTTGAGCACGGCGCCGGGCTGGTTCAAGGTGTTCTTCACCTTGCAGGTGACGTCGGAGAAGAGGCCGGTCTTGTTCAAGGGCAGAGCTTGGCTGAATGCGCCTTCCCCGTTTACGATGGGCGGGCGCGGGTAAGCGGGATTGGACGAGCCGTCCTGTTCCATCCACTGGATTACCGGGCGGTTGGAGCGGTACTTCGAGTAGTCGTTAACCGCCCCCGCCCCGACCTGCAGGCCCGACCAGCCCGGGATGGACCATTTGTTGTCGGGGTCGCCGCCGGCGCCGGGAAAACCCCAACCGGCGAGCTCCCCGCCCTCAACGGAAATGAGGCGGTACCCGCCGAAGTCCTGGGAGGTCTTGTCCAGCAACAACGACTTGCCGTCCACGGGCGGCTCCGAACCGCAGGTGTTGATAGACACCACCTGGCCCGGGGAACTCCCATAGGGCGCCCAGTCGATCTTGTCTATAGCGTCGTTATGGGTATGGCCGGAGGCTATGAAATCCACCTCATACTTGCGTAGCAGGTACATGAGAGCCTGGGAACCCTCGCCCTCCCCCGCCGGCATGTCCAGGAGACCGAACTGCTGGGCATTGTCAAAGGCCCCGGGGGGTGAGCCCGCGGGTTGCAGGGGATCGTGGTGGATAAACGTGCCTTTGAGGGCTTTCCCCTCGGTCTCGGCCCTGGCCAGCTCGCCCTCTATCCAGGCGAGTTGGCCGGTGAAGCCGTCTCCTCCCGGATCGGGGCCCCAGGGCCAAGGTTGCCACTCCCAGGGATCCCCGCCACCCCTCACCTGGCCGTGCCATTTGTGGGGGAAGACCACCTTCAAGGGGAGGAAGATCCTGGTAAGGTCCACCAGGAAGCCGTTGCGGTCGTCGTAGTCCTGGGCGATCTCCGGGTAGAGGCCGGTGGCGATGGCCCACACGATGGGGTTGGTGTTCTCGGGAGTGAACGGCTCAGGCCCGTTGGCATCCAGCTTGTCCCAATCCATGCTGTTAACGGCGAGGAAAGTCGCATCCCCATAGTCCCAGGAGTAGTAGAGTGGGCCGAAGAGGTCCTGCCATATCTCCTGACCGTCGTCGTGGGTCGCCGCGTGGCCGTCCCAGCAATAGCTGTCGTGGTTGCCGGGCACACAAAAGATGGGCACGTTCAAGGCCAGGAGCTCGTCGTACCACCAGGTATACTCGAAGCGGTACTCCGTGCCCAGCTCACCGTTGATGTTTCCCCAGAGGGCGGTGTCCTTAGGATAGGTGCTGAAGTTCTTCTGGGCGAAGACGGAGTCACCGGTGAAGACCACGAAATCGGGGTCAATGAGGTTGATGGCCTGCAGTTCCTCCTGCAGGTAGATGGCGCCCTCGTTGGTCTTCCCGTCCTTGTCGAGATCCATGGGGAAGCCGGGATAACCGACGAAGGAGAGGTCGATGCGTTTGGGGGTGCCGGGCCTGGGCTCCCGCAGCTCGTACGCGTTGTAGTCGAGGTTGAGGCCGTTCTTGATTTCGGGCCCGTAGACATGGGTGTCGGTGATCTGCACGATCTTGATGTCATCGTCGTAGGTATCGATGACATTAAAGGCATGGGGCTGCATGTCCTCCACGCGGAACTCCAGTGCCGCCTCACCGGAGACGCAGCGCACGTGCAGGTCGTAGAGGTCTAGGGGAATGGCAGCGGGGACCTCTACCGTTATTTGGTCCACCTCGAATCCGGATTGGCCAAAGACCTCGGGCCAGCGCCGGCTGGGTCCCCTGGTCACTTCCTTGACCTTGAGATAGCGGGTATTGACCACGTTGTGCACTGGGTTGGCATAGGTGCCGTAGGAGGGGCCGCCGTACCTGTACCAGGATGCGGGCGGGTTCTCGGGGATACCGGGGGTGGAACTGCTGTAGCCCTGTACGTTGGCCGCTATCGAGGTAGTGACCCACACTTGCCAGTCCGCTGCACCATCCACCTGGGAAAGGTCCGGGCGCGCGTTTCCTGCCACGCTCTTGCGCCAGTCCCACTCGATGGTGAGCTCGGAGCCCCGGGCCTGGATGGCCGGGTATCCGAAGGTCGGATAGATGAGCTGGTTGATCCTCTTCCCCACCTCGGGGAGAGATCCCGCGGGGTAGAAAGACTGCGCCTGCGCCACCGAGGTGGACAAGGCAGGCAGGCCTCCCATCACCAGCACCACGGTGCAGATAACGGTGATTGACAGCGCGGAAAAGGCGCGGGCATTCTTCATGGTCTTACTGGATCGTGTGGATATCACGGATTTCAAATATCTCGCAGAGCGCATCCCCCATCACTCCTTTGTTTTGCCGGCGACTCCCTCAACCGTAGCCTAATTATACTATAGCAACACTTTGGGGTCAGACCTCGAAACTTGCTTTGTTCAATATAGCAACATTTTGGGGTCAGACCTCGAAACTTGCTTTGTTCAATATCCAGGATCAGGCCTCAAGGTTTTAAAAAATATCCCTCACTTAATACAACAAACTCTATGCGATTAAACTTGACTATCTTATATTACTTATATATATTAGTATAATGATTAATACATATATATATGGTTCTTCTCCGAGAAGTGTGGGTAGGAGTGTGAGAATGGTAGCTACCTTTG
>CAYHAT010000017.1:0-21384 GCA_964354675.1 uncultured Actinomycetota bacterium
GGTTCTTCTGCGAGAAGTGTGGGCAAATGGAGATGATAACCGGGGCAACACTTTGGGGTCAGACCTCAAAAATCTGCCTCTTTACCCACCGTAGCTAAGTTGATCATTACGAAAAAGGCAATTTTTGAGGTCTGACCCCAAAGTGTTGCCCAAAGGCAGCTACCATTACCACGCTCCTGCCCACACTTCTCGCTGAAGAACTCTATGTAAAGATGCCACACAGGATCGATGAGTATAGTCCTGCTCAGCTGTGTCCGATACTTTCGCGGGCGAGAAGGGCCGCACCCAGCATACCGCCGTCATCTCCCAATGTGCTGGTGAGGATACGTACGTGGCTGCGACTGATGGCGATGGCCGTTTCGTTGCAGGAGCGGTGCATGGCTTCCTCCATGTGATGGAAGCAACCCAGCAGCCCGCCGCTGAGCGTCACCACGTCGGGGTTGAAGATGTTCACCAGGGAGGCGATACCGATACCCAGGTGCCATCCGGCCTCCTCGAGGATCTCCCTGGCCGTGTCGTCTCCCCCATCCGCGTAACGGCAGACATCATCGGCGGCGAAGGCGCCGGGGTCGGCCATGAACTCCTCGACCATGGGGGATGCGCGGCCGGCTATGGCCAACTCCTCCACGCGGCGGTATATGGCTACGCCGGAGGACATCGCTTCCAGGCAACCGCGAGCCCCGCAATTGCAGGGAGGGCCGTTCTCGCAGATGATCATGTGCCCCAGCTCGGCCGCCGCTCCCAGGGCGCCCCGGTACACCTGGCCGTCGATGATGACGCCCCCGCCGATGCCCGTGCCCAGCGTGAGGTGCACCAGGTAGCGCGAGCCCTTTCCCGCCCCCATGCGTGCCTCGGCCAGGGCGGCCACGTTGGCGTCGTTGTCCACGAAGACCGGGAGGCCCGACTGCTTCTTGAGGATGTCTCTTACGGGGGCGTCGCATAGGGGATGGTTGGGGGCATCGGTCACTACCCCGCGCTCGAAGTCGATGAACCCGGCTATCCCCAACCCCACCGCCTCGATGTTTGTGCCCTTTGAAACGGCGCTATCCCGCAGCTTCGAGAAAACCTCCACCAGGCCTCGGAGTACGCTCTCCTGGGAGCTGGCGTCGGTTTCCAGGCGGTACCTGTCCTCTATATTACCCTCGTGGAGGACCAGCCCCGCCGTCTTGGTCCCGCCCAGGTCCAGGCCGATTACCACCACATCACCCTCGCTTCTCGACTCGCCGTATCCCAGGTCATACCATCCTGCCGGACATTCTCTTTATAACACCGAGGCTCGGAGGGTAACAACCGCGGCAGCGAGTAAGAGAATGCTCATAATGGTGACCACATGAGGAAGGAGTATAGAATAGCTACATCCAGATCATCCTTAAAGGAGGGGAAAGAGATGCCGGAACAAGACAAAGCGATGGTGGTTGAGGAAGCGCGTCGGCTGGCCGCGGAATACGAACGGAAGTGTACCGGCTGCGCTCAATCTGTGGTGGCCGGGCTGCTGGACGCTTTGGGGATAGAAGACGAAGGCGTGTTCAAGGCGGCCAGCGGGTTGGCCGACGGCATCGGCCTTACCGGCGACGGTTCCTGCGGCGCGCTGACCGGCGGTTGCATGGTGTTCGGCCTGATCTTCGGCCGGGAGCGCAAGGACCACCAGGATATGATGAAGCCCATGCAGTCCTACCTGATGTGTAAGGAGCTGCATGGAGACTTCGTCGAGCAATACGGTAGCTGCCGGTGCTACGATATCCAGGAGAAGCTCATGGGCCGCACCTATAACATGTACGATCCCCAGCAGCTTCAGGAGGCTTTCAAGTCCGGTATGATGGACCACTGCTCGGGTGTCGTAGGCCGCTCGGCGCGTAAAGCGGCCGAGATGATCCTCAGGGAGCAGGATAAGGAGGCCTGATGGACAGCGTGTGTGGTGCTGGAAAGCGCCCGCCCGCCCATTTATAATATTGATGCGCCCACAGCGGGCGATGTTCTTTTACAGGGAAGGGTGTCCGAGTCTGGCCTAAGGAGCACGACTGGAAATCGTGTAGACGGCCACAAGCCGTCTCGAGGGTTCGAATCCCTCCCCTTCCGCCACTAAAACCGCAGCTTCTCGCTGTGCTAAAATAATCTGTGCGTGCGCCCGTAGCTCAACTGGATAGAGCGACAGACTACGGATCTGTAGGTTGGGGGTTCGAATCCCTCCGGGCGTGCCACATAAAACAGCAGGTCAGGAACTGTATTTCCTGGCCTGTCTTATTGACTGTTCTAGACATGCTCCGGGGTCGACGGGGGAAAGGAAATCGGATATTCTCCCGCAATGCGAGTTGATAGTCCTGGAAGAGGGCTATAAGAATCGTGGATCCACGGCTTAACGCATGCGTTCGTAGACCTTCTGCAGGGGATTGCCCAACATCACGCGGTAGAGATGAGGAGATAGCCTCTTTAAGTACCACATGAGATGGGCAGAGGGGGTCAGCACCACCATCGCCCTGTCTCGTTTCACTCCTATGAGTATGATGGCCGCCGCCTTGTCCGCGGCCATGCGCGGCATCACTCCGTAAGATATCTTCGTGAGCTTCTCGCGGTCGTAGCCCCTCACCTTTATGTGGTCGATGATGGGGGTGCGGATGTTCCCCGGGCAGACCAGGGTCACGGCGATATTGTGCGGCTTGAGTTCATGCTGCAGGGTCTCGGTGAGTCCCACCAGGCCGAACTTGGTGGTGGAGTAGGCACCCACCGTGGGCATGGTCACCAGACCGCCCAGGGAGGCCACGTTGACGATGTGACCTCCCTTCCTCTCGATCATACCCGGCAGGAAGGCGTTGATGGTATGGATGGGGCCCCACAGGTTCACCCCTACCATCCAGTCCCAATCCTCCAGGGTGGTATCAACCACATCGGCCCATACGAAGACGCCGGCGTTGTTGACGAGCACGTCCAGGCTGCCGAACTCCTCCCGGACTTTCGCGGCCATATCGCTGACCTGCTCCCGGTCGGAGACGTCCACGACGTATGACCTGCTATCCGCTTTCATGCGGCCCAGCAGTCCCGAGGTCTCCTCGAGTCCTGTCTCGTCGATGTCCACGAGGAGGACGACCGCCTTCTCTGCGGCGAAAGCGAGCGACAATTCGCGTCCTATCCCGCTTGCCGCACCGGTTACCAGCACCTTCTTTCCCTGCAGGTCTTGCATGGACCAGGCCTCCTTTATCAGTCCATTTGGTTGGCGTCACGCCTCTCATGGGTAGAGTCGGCAGTGCGTTAAGGTTTATAAATAGGTAGAAGGGGGAGTTGGCCGATGGTTGATTACGACCCGCTTGCATCACCCCAACACGGGAATGTCGATGAGCTGGTAATAAGGCTGCATGACCGGGATCCCGAAATAAGGCGGGCGGCGGTCGAGGCACTGGGCAGGACTAAGAGCAACGAGGCGATAGGGCCGCTCATCGCATGCCTGGAGGACGAGGTAGACAAGGTGCGTTGGGAGTCCGCCGATGCCCTGCTCGAGATAGGCGAGCTGGCGGCCGAGCCTCTCCTCGCCGTGCTCGCGGGAGCAAGCGGCCTCGCCCGGGCGGAGGCGGTGGGCATCCTGGGCAGGATGAGAGCCCACCAGGCCATCGCACCCCTCATCGCATGCCTGCGAGACGACGACAAGCGCGTGCGGTGGGTGGCGTCGAAAGCCTTGGCCGAGCTGGGCGAGCCAGCCGTCTCCTATCTCATCGACGCCATGGACGACCCGAACCTCAGCATCAGAAAGAGAGCGCTGGAAGCCCTGGTGGAGATAGGCGGCCCGGCCCTGGAGCCGCTGGCGGGATCCCTCGATGATGGGCGCATCCGCGTGCGCTGGGGTGCCCTGGAAGCGTTCGAGAGGTTCGGGCCGCCCGCGGTAGATACCCTCATCCAGGTCCTGGATAAGGGGAGCGTGCGAGCACGCTGGAGGGCGGTGGTAGCCCTTGGCCGCATCGGAGATGAGCGGGCGGTTGAGCCTCTCATCCAGGCCTTGCACGACGAACACCTGCACGTGAGATGGAAGGCCGCGGAAGCGCTGGGTTCCATCGGCGACCGGCGGGCCGTGGAGCCGCTCGCCGCCTTGCTGGATGACAGGGAGAGGTACGTGCGCTGGGGAGCAGTAAGGGCCCTGGGCAGGATAGGAGATGCGAGGGCACTGGAGGCCCTGTCCAAGGCGACACGGGATGAAGATGCCGTCGTCCGGGAGGCAGCGGAAAAAGCCATCCGAAGGATGTAGGGGACGGGTCAGTCAACCAACTGACCCCTGAGAAGATGGATGGGAACCAGGCCTTGCAGGCAGGAAACCTGCGCACGGCCGTCTTCCCCGGATCTCAAGCGCCGATCTTCAAGGTCTCCATGATGGTCGCGGGCACTTCCTTGTTGTTGAGCCCGATGATGGCGGGGAAGCGAAAGGCCCGCTTCTTCCCGTCCCTGGTCTTCACGTAGAGAGATGTCTCCGCCATGCTCGAGATCAGTTGCGCATCGATGGGAGCGTACTTATAGCCTTCGTAAACAGAGCAACCTTCCAGATCGGACAGGGGTATCGACTCCTCTCCCTTCACCTTGTAGAAGGTGGAGAGCTTGATGATGAGCAGGCGCTTATCGGTCAGGGCGATATAGAAGTATTTCACTCCCTTCTCCGCCGCCCACCCTACGGTCACCAGGTTTTCACCGGGATCGAGGAATTGCGACACCGCTTCCCTCATCCCTTCCTCGGTCGGCTTAAAAGCCATGCTGCACCTCCTAGGTCTCCAGAGCGTTTCGGAAATGCTTTGCGAGCGCGTCTTCCAGCGCAACGCTCGCCTCGTCTGCGGTGATGCCGGCAACGATAACGGTCATGCTCAGGGCGAGCCTGGTTCCGGACTTCAAGGGGCCGCCCTTCAGCTGTGTTTCTCCCGCGAGGGAGGTGACGCTGAAGAAGAGGGGCGGGGACTCTCCGTCCTCGACCATACCCTTGATATGGCCGATCACGGTGCACCCCTTTTCCCCGAGAGTCTCCATATAACCTGAGATGAACCGCCGCAGGACGTCCTGGGGCGGGCTCGCCGCGATGGGCATGACCTCTCTGCGTATGGACAGGGTTATGAAGTCGTCGGCATCCATGCCCGCACCCTTTCCGCCACCAGGTCGACGTTGGTGCCGTTGAGGGCCGAGATCCTCACCACTTCGGCCCGGGGATTGATCTCCCGCAACCTCTTTTCCAGGGCCTCGATCAGTTCACTCCCACCGCTGTCGGTCTTGTTCAGGACCGCTATGTCGGCGCGCTTGAGCTGGTTGATGACGAAGGGCATGGGCTCCTCGAGGTAGAGCTCGGACCTCTCGAGGTCAGCCAGGGAAACGACCAGGGTCCCCTCCAGCTCGCGGTAATATTTATCCAGGGTGTCGAGGATGCTCTCCACCCGGGCCAATCCCGACGCTTCCAGGAACACGCAGTGGGGATCGAGCGTGTTTTTGATGTCCCGCATGGTGACCACCAGGTCGCCCGCCAGCTGGCAGCAGACGCAACCGGAGAAAAGCTCCTTCACCTGCAGTCCCTGCATCTCCAGGTAGGCGCCATCGATGCTTATCTCGCCCACCTCGTTCTCGAGGATTACGAAGTCGAGGCCATCCTCCGACACCAGTCTTTTCACCAGCCCCAGGAGGAAGGTGGTCTTCCCGGAGCCGAGAAACCCGGAGACGATGATCAATTTCATACGTTCCCTCCCTTACCTTGCCTAGTGCCAAGTATAACCCGTAAGGTCGGTCCTCACAGGCGTACCTCCTGCTTACCTGAGGCCCTGCGCCCAATGCTCGGTCACCACTCTAGAGAGGATCCCATTGACTACACGTTCCCCCTGTTTTATCATTCTTGTATCCTTGTATATACAAGGATATGGCGGCAGTCAATGAATGGCTGGGGGGTGCTCTTGGCGAAGCAGTTCGAGATAGACACCGCGTCCTTTACCCCCGCTTATTTCCAGTTGGCACAGATGCTGCACCGGGAGGTGATGAACGGCAACCTGCGTCCTGGCGACCGCATTCCCAGCGAGAACGAACTTAGCGAGGAATACAGTGTAAGCCGCATGACCGCGCGCAAGGCCATAGGTCTCCTGGCGGAGAAGGGCGTGGTGCGCCGGGAGAAGGGCAAAGGGACCTTCGTCAGCCGTCCCCGCATCGAGGGCGGCCTCTTCCTCATCCCCGATCTCCACGACGAGATGCGCATGCAGGGCCTTTCTGCAGACGTCAGGCTCCTGGGGGTGAAGGTGGTCCCGGCGGGGAAGAAAGCGACCGCCATGTTGGGGATCAGGAAAAAAGAAAAGGTCATCTACCTGGAGCGGCTTCTCACGGGAGGGGGTGAGCCGCTGGTTCTCGACCGCAAGCATATCCTGCTTGACCGCTCCCAACCCCTGTTGGAGTCCGAGCTGGGACACGGCTCGATGGAGGACCTCTTCGCGGGTAATCCCGGCATGGCCCCGGTGAGGGCCGACCTTAAGCTCTCCGCCACCACGCTGTCGGCGCGGGAGGCCCAGCTCCTGGGTGGCAGGAAGGGAGCGCCGGCGTTCTGCATGGAACAGCTCATCTTCGCGGCCAACGACAAGCGGGTCGTATGGGGATGGTTGATATACCGGGGGGACAGGTTCAGCTTCGAGTCTTCGAGCCGGCTACTCTGAGGTGATGCACGGTGGATATGGATGAAAAGCTCGTTAAGGCCATGGGGGACCTCGACGAAGAGGGGGTGGCCGCTTGCGTGGAGACCATGCTCTCCGCCGGTGCAGAGCCCCTGCACATAGTCGAGCTGTGCCGCACAGGTTTCGAGATAGTCGGGAAGCGTTACGAGGCCCGGGAGTATTTCCTTTCCGGCCTGATCATCTCGGACGATATCTTCAAGAACGTGCTGACCATGCTGGACAGCTCTGGATGTTTCCGCCCCTTGGAGGAGGGGAAGATAGGCAAGGTGGTGTTGGGAGCCCCGCTGGGTGACGTACACGACATCGGCAAGGGGATAGTGGCCCAGCTGCTCCGCTACTCCGGCTTCGAGGTCATCGACCTCGGAGTCAACGTCAGGCCGGCTAGCTTCCTGGAGGCGGCAGCGGAAAGCAATGCGAGTGTGGTGGGGATAAGCACGCTGATCACCGTGGCCTACGAATCCTTGCGGGAGACCGTGCTCGACTTCGAGCGCGAAGGCCTGCGGGACAAGGTGAAGATAATGCTGGGCGGCGGGGCCGTTTCCCAGAGGGTCTGCGAGTACGCGGGAGCCGACGCCTGGAGCCGGGACGCCGCCGACGCAGTCAAGTTCGCCAAGACGTTTATGGAAAGGGAGTGATTCGGGTGAGCGAGAAGATCGCGGCTTTGATCGCCGAGGTGGAAGAGGACAAGACCCTGGAGGAGGTGCGCAAGGCACTGGACGAAGGCACCGACCCCCTTTCCCTGGTGGAGGCCCTGCGCGACGGGATGTCCGTGGTGGGGGACCGCTACGAGGCCAGGGAGTATTTTCTGCCCGAGCTCATCCTCGCGGCGGAGATCTTCAAGGAGGCCATCGCGCTTATCGAGCCCCGCCTGCAAGGCGATAACATCGCTACCAAGGGGAGCGTGGTCATCGGGACCGCGCAGGGCGACATCCACGACATCGGCAAGAACATCGTGGCCACCATGCTCCGCTGCAACGGCTACGACGTGCATGACCTGGGAGTGGACGTGCCTCCCCAGGCCTTCGTGGAGAAGGCCTCGCAGACCCGGGCCGGCCTGGTGGCAATATCCGGCTTGCTCACCCTGGCCTTTGACGCCATGAAGGACACTGTTGACGCCCTGGCCGAGGCTGGCCTGCGGGACAAGCTCAAGATCATCATCGGGGGCGGGCCGGTGAACGAGAAGGTGCTCGAATACTGCGGGGCGGACGCCTACGGCAAGGACCCCTCCGAGGCGATTAAACTGGCCGGGAGCTACATGGGATAGGCGTTCAAGCGATCCGCCCAGCTGCAAATGACCTTTCTGTCAGCTGGCTCTCATCTAGAAGGAGGACCGTACGGTGAAGATAACCAAGAAGCTCTATGAAAGTGACACCATGACCGCCGAGGAACGGATGCAGGCGGCCATTAACCTCCAGGTGCCCGACCGCGTGCCGGTAGCGCCCCTTATCTACTATTTCGCCGCTACATATGCGGGGATCACCAACTCCGAGCTGTACGACGCGGGGAAATACAACCGGGCCATGGAAAAAGTCTTCTACGACCTGGGCCCGTGGGATGCCCTCTGCTTTATCAACGCCTACTACCCGGAGATCGCCGCCTGCTTCGTTCCCATGCGGGTAAGAGAGCCGGGCCGCGACCTCCCCGCAGACAGTATCCGCCAGTTTCTGGAGGAAGAGGTGATGCTCGAGGAGGATTACGCCTGGATAATCCAAGCGAGCAAGAAAGCTCCAGACCTCGCTTACAGCCGCCTCCTCATGAGGTGGATGCCTAGGATATGGGACCATGTGGGTGATGGCTGGAGGGCTTACGCTTACATGGTG
Source organism: uncultured Actinomycetota bacterium (assembly GCA_964354675.1). GTDB lineage: Bacteria > Actinomycetota > Geothermincolia > Geothermincolales > RBG-13-55-18 > SURF-21. The sequence goes on from CAYHAT010000017.1 coordinate 8,480, forward strand.
CCCCGCCTTGTTGATAACTTCGTGAGGTGGAAAAGGGAGTTCACGCGCTGGAACCGCCTGGGCGCTGCCATGGCGTTTTCGTTCCTGGCCGAGGCGCCTTTCGACGATTTCTCCATGGCCCGGGGATTGCTTAATTTCGCGAGGGACATCAGAAAATATCCCAGGGAGATAGTTGAGGCCGCAGATGGCCTGGTCGAAGGTTATCTATCATCCACGAAGATAATGGCCGCCCTCCTGGGTGTCAGGCGTGTAAACCTGGCGGTGCACCGCTCCTCCAACGATTTCATCTCCCCGGATACTTTTAAGAAGCTCTCCTTCCCCTCTCTGAAGCGGCTGGTGGAGGGGTGTGTGGCGGCGGGGATAAACCCCATCCTGCACTGCGACGGCAACTGGGACCTCAACCTGGAGACCCTGCGGGAGCTGCCCGCGGGCAACGTGGTGGTCCAGTTCGATGGAGCCAGCGACATCTTCAAAGCCAAGGAAGTGATAGGGGACCGCATCTGCATCTACGGGGACGTCCCCGCGGACCTGCTTGCCCTGGGTTCACCTTCCGAGGTGGACGAGTACTGTCACCGCCTCATCGAGGAAGTGGGCAAAGGCGGCGGTTTCATCCTCGGCACCGGTTGCGAGCTTGCCCCCAATGCCAAGCCGGAGAACGTCAAGGCGATGTTCGAATCGGTGGTAAAGCACGGCTATTATAAGGGTCGGACCTAAAAAGTTGCTCTGTCCGTAGTGCAACTTTTGAGGTCCGACCCCAATGCGTTGCGCACGTGACTACCAGAAAGGGGCTGCAGTGAAAGAAAGGATAATGCTCAATCCGAGGGATACCATGACCGCCGAGGAGCGGCTGCAAGCGGTTATCAACCTGCAGGTCCCCGACCGCGTACCGTCGTGCCCGTTCATCTATTACTTCGCCGCCTTCCACGCGGGGATAACCGTGCACGAACTGTGGTCCGATTCCCGTAAGTATCGTAGGGCCATCGATAAATGCTACCGGGACCTGGGACCATGGGACGTCTATTACCAGGTCAACCCACACTACCCCGAGGCGTACACTTTTATCATGCCCATGAAGGCGAAGTGGCCGGGCATCGATCTCCCCCCGGACAGCATCTGCCAGTTGCTCGAAGAGGAGATAATGAGGGCAGAGGATTACCAATGGATCGGTGAGTTCGCACGCAAATATCCCAAGTTCACTTACATCCCATTCTTCATGCGTATGATCTCACGGGCCTGGGATGACGTAGGAGAGGGGGCGAGGGCCTATGCCTACATGCTCCCCCGCCTGGCGATCGCACTGGCAAACTGGCGCTACGAGTACGAGCTTATGAAGAGGCGGGGCGTGACCCCTCTCTACGGGTTCCTGCCCGAGGCGGCCTTTGACACCTTCTCCCTGGCCCGGGGGCTCCTGGAGTTCGCCCGCGACCTCAGGAAGCGGCCGGAGGAGATCGCCGCAGCCGCCGACGACCTCACCGCGGGCTATCTGTTTGTATGTCGGCTGATCTGCTTGCTCATGGGCGTCAAACGGGTGGAGATATTCGTACACCGCTCATCCAGCGATTTCATCTCCCCGGAGACCTTCCGTAAGCTCTCCTTCCCCTCCCTGAAGAGGCTGGTGGAGGGGCTGGTGGCCGCCGGGATCAATCCGATCCTGCATTGCGACGGCAACTGGGACATGAACCTGGAGACGCTGCGGGAATTGCCGGCGGGGAACTGTATCATCCAGTTCGACGGTCCCACTGACATCTTCCTGGCCAAGAGGGTCATCGGCGACCGTGTCTGCATCATGGGCGACGTCCCTCCCGATATGCTCGCCCTGGGTTCGCCCGCGGAGGTGGACGAGTACTGCCACTGCCTCATCGAGGAGGTGGGCAAGGGCGGAGGATACGTCATGGGGGCAGGTTGCGAGATACCGCCCAACGCCAGGCCCGAAAACGTCAAAGCCATGCTGGAGTCGGTGGTGAAATACGGCTATTACGACCGCACCGGATAAGCAACACTTTGGGGTCAGACCTCAAAACTTGCACTGCAGACAAACCGCAGCTGTATGCGGCATCGCAAATAAGTGCAAGTTTTGAGGCCTGACCCCAATAAAGTTGCGTGCGGCCCCGCAAAACTGACCTAAATGAAACCGGCGGCACAAGGCCGCCGGTTGAGATATTAAAGTGGGGCGCTCAGGCTTTTATCGCCCGTATCTTGTCCGCGAGCGCGCTTCCCACGTCCTTGCCGGAGAAGAAAGAGACGGACTTGTCTATTTTGTCTGCAAGTTCGGGGAGCTTGTCCGCGGTGAGGGCATCAGGCGTCGTGCCTATGAGTTCGCAGTTCTTCTTCACCGTTGCCCTGGCTATGAAATCGCCTACCGCGTCGGAGAGGATCTTCTCTATCTCCTGCGCAAGCTTATTCGCCAAAGTACTTCCTCCTGTCCCCTTAGCTCCGTCTTCGGCGGTGATGTTCTCGCCGGTCTTTTCCCTACAATTACGGCCTATCCCCAGGAATCAGCGATTCCCTATGATATATCGTTTCCCGGCTGGAGAAACTTTATCCCCATCCGCCGATTAATATCCTGGGATTATTCCTTTATCTCCTCGTCCATACGGCGCAGCACCTTCTGGCCGCTTCGTAGCAGACCCTGCAAGGCGGCGTAGGCGCTTTCCTCGTCCACCTGCACCTCTCCCTCAAAAGTGCCATCGGCTATCTCCTCCGCCGTGCGGTTGAGCTCCTCGATGGGATTCACCACGTACTTGCGGGTGAAGTAACGCAGACCGAAAGTGGTGAGCAGAAGCGACAATATGACCGCGATGATCGATGCGATGGAAAGCCTGAGGATCAAGTCGTTTCTCTGGTCCTCGAAATACTTCTCGACCGTGGCCAGCTCGTCGGTGCGGTCGACGATCATGTTGACTTCTAACTCACCCATACCTAGTACGCTCAGGTCGATGGGATAGAAAGCCGAGATGTAAAGGCCTTTTTCGCCACCCAGCTCGTCCATGGTCCCATACTCACCTTGCGGGGGCTCGGTGGGCATCGAGGCAGGGTCGATCTCGATGTCTCCCTTGGTGCTGTAATATTCTAGTTTGCCGTCCCTGATAATGCCTATGTATTCAATGGGATAGAAGGTGGTGCAAAATTTCCCGGCAAGATCGTATAAGGCTTCCTGGTTTCCAGCAGCGATCTCTTTCACCAAATCCCGGTTGAAAAGTTGGGTCATGCTGCTGCTGCTGCTGGTCATGTTGGATACGATCTCGCCGATCTCGGACAGGGAGATGACAGACTTGTCGATCGCCATCTGTTTGTTATGTTCTATGTTGTTGTTAGTGGTAACGATGATGTCCACCATGAAATAGGTTATGATGCCGAGCAGCAGCACCAGAACGGATAGCGATACCGCCAGCATCAGTTGTCTCATCTCTTTCCCGGTTTTGCCCTTCATCTCCGGCCTCCTCGCAATAGCTCGTTTCCAGCAAGTCAATATGCACAGGCTTTTTTATCGGGACATGGCTCGTATTACTTAAGAAAATGTCTTTAAACGTGTGTTTTCGGGGTTAAAAGGCTCACCGCAGGGGCTTAACGGATGAACGGGAAGGAATGATAAGTATAGAATAGGTGCATCAGATACATGCCGCACCTTTCAGAGAGGGGCCGGGATGATACATTCAGTCGAGAAATGCACCGCATGCCGCACTTGCCAACTCGTATGCTCGCTGTACCACGACGGCGAATGCAATCCCTCCCTCGCCCACGTCGTGTTACACGCGGAAGGGCTGCGCGTATGGGCCGAGTTCACCGCCGAGTGCGATGAATGCGCCAGGTGCGCGAGATATTGTACCTACGGAGCGATAGAGAAGGGGAAGTGATATGGAGGGAGGATATTCGGGCCGGGTCATGGTCGTGGACCTTGCTGCCGGCGAGGTCTCCATCGAGCGCTATCCGGAGGATTTCGCCAAGGATTTCCTCGGGGGCTTCGGCGCCAACAACCGCCTTTTCTCGGAATATTCCCATCCAGGCACGGATCCCCTTGCGCCGGAGAACCCGGTCATCCTGGGCGCGGGCCCTCTGGTGGGGACGATGGTGCCGGGCGCCTCGCGGTTCATGGCCAACGCGCGCTTACCCCTCACCGGGGCGGTGGCATCGGCTGGCGGGAGTATGGGACTGGGCGCACACATGAAGTGGTCCGGCATCGATCACCTGGTGCTCACGGGCAGGGCAAAGGAACCTACGCTTATATATATAGAGGGCGGACGGGTAGAGTTCGTGCCCGCCGGCCTTCTTCGGGGTAAGGGCATTCTGGAGACGACACGGACCTTGTGGGGCTCCTACCCCGGTTCCTCCGTCCTTGCCATCGGTCCCGCGGGAGAGAACGAGGTCCACTCCTCCCTGGCCATGATAGACGCCTGCGCTACCTTGGGGCGGGGAGGGCTGGCGGCGGTACTGGGGTCGAAAAACCTCAAGGCCCTGGTGGTGAAGGGCGGGGGCGGGGTGAAGATCGCTAACCCCGTGCGCCTGCAGGAACTGATCAAGGGTTTGTACGAACGCCTGGAGAACTTCGATATGCGCGAGGCGGCCGCGGCTTTTGGGATGATCGGTGCCTGGCCGATGTACGCGAGCCAACTCCTCCCCTACGGGTCCACCGAGGAGGACCTGCGGGAGTTGACGGAGAGGTTCGGCCCTCAGGCCTACCTGAAGCTGAAAAAGTGCAGGATATCCTGCCCCTCCTGTTTTCTGGCGGACAAGGACGAGCTTGTCCTGCCGTCCACGGGGGAGAGTGTATACTCCACCTCCTTCCTCAACGCGGCGATCATCGGCTGCGCCTTGATGATGCGCGACGCGGAGGAGGCGGCATCGACCTTAGCCCTGCTGGATGACCTGGGTCTGGACTTCATGACCCTGAGCTGGCAGGCGGCTTTCCTCCTGGAACTGCACGAGCACGGGATCATCGGAAAGAAGGACGCGGAGGGAATTCCTCTCATCAGGGGGGCGGGCATCCTGCGCGAGCTGGCGCTGCGGGTAGCGGAGCGCAGGGGCGAGATCGGCGAAGCCTTCGCCCGGGGTTGGCGGGGAGCGTTGGAGCTTTTCGGAGAGGAGAACCGCCGTTATACCATCCTCGTGAGAAACCAGGACTGCTTGTACGACCCCCGCGTCAGCGGCCTGGGTACCATGGAGTTCGAGCAGATCGTATCCCCGCGGGGCCCGACCTCGGCCAGCGCGGGCTCGGCCACCTACGTGCCGGGATTACCCGAGGACCGCCTGCGGCGCCTTACCGCGCGCATGGGGGTTGGGGAAGAGGCCCTCGGGCGCATCTTCTCGCCTCCCTGGGGCATGAACACAGGCAGGCTCACCCGCTACTCGGAGGACTGGTTCAGCCTCTTTTCCTCCCTGGGTATCTGCAACCGTTACCAGATAAACCGCTTCTACAACGCAGAGCTCATCCGCGACCTCTACGCCGCCGTGACCGGCGTTGAGCTGGAGGTCGGGGAGATGATGGACAAGGCCGCCGCGGGCTGGGAGCTCTACCGCGAGCTTAACGACCGCGAGGGCCTGGGCAGAGAGGAGGACCTGCCGCCGCAGGCCTGGTTCAGCGACCAACCGCTGTGGGGACGGGGTGGACGCCTCAGGGATTATTCCGGAAATGAACTTTCGCGCGAGGATATTCTAACGCTGCTCGACGATTATTACGATGAGAGAGGTAGAAAACACGGTTAGGAAAAACCAGGAAGGACGGAGCGGGTTTGAAGGACAAGGAATACATGCTCGTGGCCCTGGAGGAAGCCCGCGCCGCAGCCGGTGAGGGGGAAGTGCCCGTCGGGGCGGTGCTGGTGAAGGACGGGAGGATCCTCGCCTGCACCCATAACTGCAGGGAAACCACGGGCAATCCCATGGACCACGCTGAGATATTAGCCCTGCAGGAAGGCGCCGCCCACTTGGGTAACTGGAGGCTGGAGGGGTCCACCATCTACGTCACCCTCGAGCCCTGCCCCATGTGCGCCGGAGCCCTGGTGCAGGCCCGGGTCGCCAGGCTGGTCTTCGGGGCCCGGGACCTCAACCTGGGAGCGGCAGGCAGCAGGTACAACCTGGTGAGCGACGAGACCACCCACCACCGCATAGAGATAACCGACGGTATCATGGAGGATGAGTGCAGCACCCTGCTGCAAGAGTTCTTCGAGCAGAGGCGCAACGGGAACAAATCCTCGGGATGACCCCTTCACGTTGACCGCACCCGTGTTTTGCCGCCGCGATTCTCGAACGGATTCCCGTACCACGTCTGGATCTACCGGCTGCAAAAAAAACGCGTTGAGTTAACGCTCTCATCTGTCGAACAAATAATAGCTGGCAAAGATGCAGTCGACGTTCTGGTTGACTGCGACCGTCGATCTTCGATATGGGCCGGGAGGGCCCAGTCGGCGGCGAAACGAGAGGAGGCGTTGGAATGCGCAAACCCGTATCTTTAGTCTTAACCCTTTTGCTGCTCGCAGGGATCTGTATCTGGGCTGGCTGTGGCGTAGGAAGTGTCACAGGGGCCACTGCAGGGACGGAGCAAGGCCAGGGCGAAACGCAGGAGACCCCCGCATGGGTGCAGAAATACCCCGATCCCCCCAGCCTGAAAGATCTCGGCGTGCCGGAGTATCCGCCCTCCGTCATGGACCAGAGTTCGACGGAGATCAGCTGGGAAGACCCGGATCAGGCGTACGAGATCTTCGTTTACGAAGCGAACCAATGCCCGGTGGTGAACGTCGCGGCTTTCTACCGCGATGCCCTAAAGGGCATGTCCAACCTTAAGGAGTCGGCGGCAGCAGACGGGATCAAGTTCCAGTTCGAGACCCTAGACGGCGTGCCGATGGAGATAACCATATTTCCTCAGGACTCCGCCAATCCCGCGGGACCCTCCGATATCTACATCACCGTCAATCCCGAGGGCCAAGTCTGAACCCCTGCATAGCCAGCGGGATAGAGTAGCCCCGGTTGCGTGCATCCGGGGCATTCCCGTCGTTATAATGGTGGGGCGGAGAGGTGGCAGAGTGGACGAATGCGGCGGTCTCGAAAACCGTTGGGCCTCGCGAGGGGTCTCGTGGGTTCGAATCCCACCCTCTCCGCCAGATTATTCTTTATTGGCAGGGTATTCGATAACATACGGTGCCAATCCTCAGCCTCAAGACCGATCCCCTTGCTCTTACCGGAGTATATAGAGTGAATCGATCATCCCCTGGGCGGCGTCCAGGTAACCATCGAAGTCTTCCTCTAGCGCGATATAGGAAACATAGTAGCCGGTGCTTCCCGAGAACATGAAAGTATCCATGACCTTGTAGCCTAAGGACTGCTCTCCCAGGTAAGAGAAGACGATCTGAGCGGCGGGATTCCCATCCACCGTCGTGTAGGACACCTCGTAAGGCCAGCCCTGGTCGTCCAGTTCTCCCGTCTCGGAGGCTATCCAGTCGTCCACGCTGTAAGACATCCCAGAGAAGTCCTCGGTGTAGAAGGTTACCGTGGCCTTATCCTCGGCCCCGATTGGCTTTACCTCGATCAAGCCCTCGGAATATTCCTGCGGAGTCCATCCGTCTGGGTAACTGAATCCCAGCCCCAGCAACGGGCTCTCGAAGTTGTTCAAGTTGCCGTCGCCATCATCGATATGGCCGTTTTCATTTTCGCCAGCCCCGTAATCTGCGAGATAGTCCTCCCAATCCTCGAAACCGTCCATGGTTATGTACCATTTTCCGTCCCTTTGCTCCACCTCCAGGGAATCCTCCATGGTCTCGGCCAGGTCATCGGTCACCTTTTCACCGTCTTCGTCGAGGTAGGTCGCCTCTCCCTCCTCGATGAACACCTCGGCCTGGTCGCCCTTCACCTCCTGCGAGAACTTCAGCCCGCTGAACTCCAGGTCCTCGGGCAACGAGCCGAAGAAGAAGCTCTCCAGGATATCCTCGTATTCCTTGCCGTAATCATCCTCCAGGTCCTTCAGGAAGTCGGGGTCGAGCAGCGCCAGGAGGGCGTCGAGATCGCGGTCCTCTATCGCCTTGAGGTAAGCCTCCGCCACCGCCGTTGGCTCGGATGCCGCTTTCTCCCCCTTTTCCTTCTCCCCCTCCCCCTTGAACACCGTGAGCATCAGCACCAGGACCACGACGCCGATAAGGAGCAGCGCGCAGATCGTGACGAGGACGGGGACAAGCTTGCTTTTCTTAACGGGAGGAACTGGCGGCTGGGAAGCGGTGCCCCATTCCCCGCCAGGAGGGGGATAGGGGGGCGACGGGGGCGCAGGGATTTGCTCCTGGGAAGGAGGCGGCGCGGTGAAGGAATAACCACAGTTGCCGCAGAACTCGCTTCCCTCCTCTTCCTCAAAACCACAGTTGGGGCATTTCATCTCGACCTCCTGGATTCATCCATATGACTGCTTGCCTTACAGCCTATATAGCCGGTATCTCCTATGTACCTGTAGATGCGCAAGGATGAAGAGACACTTGCGCCGGCTGCTTCCATGCGTTGCCCCCTTCGCCCTGAAACCATCTGCGTTTAAACCGGGATATCGGCAAACCGTGATTTCACCCAGCACCTTTCTATATGCTATTTTAACACTCTGTATTCGGGATGGATGTTTAAGTGCGCCAGGGGCTGTGGCAATAGCGTGCGGAATCCTATCTTGCAAAGGCTTTGTCATAGCAACCAGAAAGCTCACGGCCATAACGCGCCAGGGTCTTTGCCCAGCTGAGATCGGATGCTCTTAGGGATGGCCACTTGACGCTTGCTGGATATCTTGGCGAGTTCTCACGAGGGGTCTCGTGGGTTCGAATCCCACCCTCTCCGCCAGAATATATCCCGGGTTGGAGCCCCCTCGATAAATTTCTTCAGCGGCTTCGTTAATACCGGTTTCCTGTTTAAAGGCATCACGTTGAGGGAAACGTAATCCCGTATGCGGGTATTCTTTGGCCTTCACCGGTGTAAACAGAGGCTTTCAACCAAAGGTGATCGCGCCAGGCGATAACCGCTGGAGAGATAGAGCATAGACGTGAGACGGGAATAAACGTAAGGAGGTGCGGCATGGAACTCGGACCTGTAGACGTGGTGATCATGGGCTTCGGCGAGCCGAAGTTCGACGGCAGCGTGCTCGCGGAACTGAAGAAGCGTGCCGGGGAGGGAGTGATACGCGTCCTCGATGCCATGGTCATCGTGAAGGCCGGGGACGGAATCGCGGTCACTCTGGACTTAGAGGACCTTCCCCCGGAAGATAAGGCGGCCCTCGGCTTCATAGAGACGGGGACGCACGGGCTGTTCGATGCGGGCGACGCCGACATGCTCATCGAGGGCCTGGTGCCCGGCTCTGCCGTGGTTGCGCTGGCCATCGAGAACACCTGGGCCATCGGCCTGCGCAAGGCGCTCGAGAAGGTCGGAGCGGAGGTCGCCCTGACCTTCCGCATACCGGCCCCGATCATGGAAGACGCCCTGGCCGAGCTGGGCGTAGAGTAAGGGAGGCTTAAAGATGCCAGGACTTATGAGAGGGATGGCCCGCACCGCGGTCATCGCCGGCACCGCTACGGCTACTTCCAATGCGGTCAACCGCCGGCAGGCCCAGAAGAACGTTTCGGCGGTCGCCCAAGCTGAGCAGCAGGTCTACGCGCAGCCGGCGCCCCCGCCGCAGGCGCCCCCCGAGAGCACGGACGACAAGCTGGCGCAGCTCGAGCGCCTGGGGCAGTTGAAGGCGCAGGGGATCCTCACCGAGGAGGAGTTCGCGGCACAGAAAGCGGCCATCCTGGGGTAGACCCTCGTCTCGCCGCGCGATCGGTTCGAAGCGGGTCACTGATATCCGTTTAAGCTCCATGCCTAAAATAGCATGCTGCTATAAGGACCTATAGGGTCGGCCTGAAAATCCCCGCATGATCGGTACAAGTTGCACCCGAGGTCAGGACCACTGAACGATTGTCATACCGCTTGCTGTCTGGCCGCTCTCAGAGCATCCTCGACGATGTTCTTTCGGTGCTGTATTTCATCGATCTCGTGTTCCACTGTTTGCATCATTGGATCGACGATGCATACACCCAAAGGACAATCGATGCTCGCAAGCTCCTCCAGCCTCGCTGCCATCACATTCATGCGTTCTTCCTGGAGCGTTACTTCATTTATGAGGAAACCTTCCGTTTCATTTGCCATCGGGTTCACCTCCTCTCTCTTGGATGTGTTCACCGAGGTGATGGATGGATCAGTTGCGATGTTGGAACGTAAACCATAGTGCGATGATCGGATCAGTGGGATTATTTCGTCTCGAGAACCAGGCTTTCAAGTTTTTCGGGCTTTCTCTCCAATAGTCTCTCCAACTTTTCAATACGCTCGCCGTAACACCTGAGGGTCTCCATTATCGGGTCCGGCAAGGCCTCATGGTGCAGGTCTGAACCGGGATCGACGCGGCTGCCGTTACACGCCACCACCCTGGCCGGCACGCCTACGGCAGTACAGTTGGTGGGAACCGGGTGTATGACGACGGCTCCCGCTCCCAACTTGGCGTTGTCGCCGATAAAGATGGGCCCCAGGACTTTCGAGCCGGCAGCCAGAACGACGTTATTGCCGATGGTGGGATGCCGCTTTCCTTTCTCCTTTCCAGTCCCGCCCAATGTAACACCCTGATACATAGTCACGTTATCCCCGATCCTGGCAGTCTCTCCAATGACCACGCCCATGCCGTGGTCGATGAACAAGCCCTTGCCTATAGTCGCCCCGGGGTGTATCTCGATACCCGTGATCCAGCGGCTCAGATGGGAGATAAGTCGTGGTAGAATCGGTACTTTCTTGGTCCACAACCAGTGGGCTATGCGATGCGACCAGAGGGCGTGCAGTCCTGGATAAGTGAGGACCATCTCCAGGGCGCTGCGGGCTGCGGGATCACGATCCCTGATCCCCGCAAGGTCCTGTCGAAAGGTATCGAGCATAACCCCCTCCTCCTTCCCTGGACCTCCCGCTTCTGCAAGTAAGCTCGAAGGAAATTGATTCTTGTCCGCTCCTTGACTGAGATGTATGTTTTTTATTGACGATACATCCGAGCATAGCATATACTCTACTTAAATGATAGAGATTATAGGGATTATCGACATGAGGGATGTCAACCTATAGAAGATCCACATATCTCGCGTGGAACTGAACATCAAGAGAGGTGTGAGCATTGAGATTATACGAGGACATCACGCAGACCATCGGTAACACGCCCCTGGTAAGATTGAATAAGATCACCACCGGCGCGAAGGCCGAGATATATGCCAAGCTCGAGTTCTTCAATCCCCTCTCCAGCGTCAAGGACCGCATCGGCGTGAGCATGATCGAGGATGCGGAGAAGAGAGGGCTCATCCGCGAGGGCAGCGTGATCATCGAGCCCACCAGCGGAAATACCGGCATCGCCCTGGCTTTCGTGTGCGCGGCCAAGGGGTATCGCCTGATCCTTACCATGCCGGACACCATGAGCGTGGAGCGCCGGAAGCTCCTGACCGTCCTGGGAGCCGAACTGGTCCTCACTCCCGGTGCGGAGGGCATGAGGGGCGCTATAAACAAGGCCGAAGAGATCCTCGAGAACACGCCTGCGGGGTTCATGCCGCAGCAGTTCCAGAACCCCGCCAACCCCGCCATACACAGGGAGACCACGGCAAAGGAGATATGGGAGGACACGGAAGGGAAAGCCGACATACTGATCAGCGGCGTTGGCACCGGGGGCACCATAACCGGGGTTGCGGAAGCCATCAAAGAGAAAAAACCTGGTTTCCACGTGGTGGCGGTGGAGCCGGAAGGCTCCCCGGTCCTTTCCGGTGGCAAACCTGGACCGCACAAGATACAGGGGATCGGTCCCGGTTTCATCCCGGACATACTCAGGACGGACTTGATCGACGAGGTCATAACCGTTTCCGAGCAGGACGCGGGTGAAACCGCCAGAAGGCTCGCCCGGGAGGAGGGGATCCTCGCGGGGATATCCTCGGGGGCCGCGGTCTGGGCGGCGCTGCAGGTGGCCAAACGGGACGAGAACGAGGGCAAGCTGCTGGTGGTGGTGATCCCCTCTTGCGGGGAGCGTTACCTCTCCACGTGGCTTTTCGAACCATTATTCGACGAAGCCGGCATCGAGTAGCCCTCCTTGAAGAACCACGATCTAGGGGTGATGAAAGACGCCGTAGCAGTAGACGGGAGATATTCGTCCCAAGAGTGAGCAGGACTATATCAGAACAGAGCGTGATCAAAAGAGAGGAGGGATAGCGTGCGACTGCCCACGAAAGCCAGGTACGGGATGCGCGCCATGCTCGACCTGGCCGTTAACTACGGAGGAAACGAGCCGGTTCTCATGCGGGATATAGCCTCGAGGCAAGACCTTCCCGAGAAGTACCTGGAGCAGGTCTTGATCCACTTGCGTAATGCGGGACTGGTGCGCAGCGTGCGTGGAGCCAAGGGCGGCTACATGCTGGCACGCGATCCATCCGAGATAACCCTGCTGGAGATCGTGGAGGCATGCATAGGCGATGTCACCATGGTCGACTGTACGGAAGACCCCGGGTACTGCAACAAGGTCGATGCATGCGCCACCTTCGTCGTGTGGAAGGATCTCACGGAGGCGATCAGGGGGTCACTCGAGAGCAAGACCTTAGCGGACCTGGTGGAAATACAGAAGGGTCTGCGCCTGGGCGTGCGTTGACATGCCGCCTAGTTGCCCCTAGACGACGACAGCGAAGGAGTGAAACGAATGGCGATATACAGCGAGACGGTCATGGAGCACTTCAACAATCCGCGCAACGTGGGCGAGATCGAGGACCCTGATGGTGTAGGGGAAGTGGGCAATCCCGTATGCGGGGATATGATGACCTTCTATATCAAGGTGGACGATGAAGAGCGGCTGGAGGATATCAAGTTCAAGACCTTCGGCTGCGGGGCGGCCATCGCCGTCTCCAGCATGGTCAGCG